>JAHDPS010000136.1 GCA_018434225.1 Bacillota bacterium | reverse complement strand
GATGGATGCGATGTCCGTACCCATTTTATTGGCGTTATCGGCCATATCCGTAATCGCCATGTCCGCAACCTGCGCTGCTTTTGCGGTATCGCCGCCGAGGGACTGGATAAGACTTGCCGAAAAGCCCGTGACGGTTTCCATATATTCGTTGGCGGACATACCGGCGGTCTTGAAGGCATTTTCGGCATACCCTTGAACAGACTGCGATGCCTCACCAAAGAGGGTATCCACGCCGCCGACCAGTTGTTCGTAGTCCGCATAGGCGGATATGACTTCTTTGCCAAGTTTGACGGCTGCGGCTCCGGCGGCAACAGCCACCGCGCCCATTGCCACACCAATGCCTTTGAGGATGCCGCCCAGCTTCTCGAACTTTCCGCCGGATTTTTCGGCGCTGTCGCCAGCGTCCTCCAGTTCCTCGCCAAGGTCGTCGGCTTCTTCCGCTGACTCTTCCAATTCACGCTCCATGTTGTTCAGTTCCGCGTTGGCGTTATTGAGAGCGATCTGCCAGTTTTGAGTGCGCCGATCATTTTCACCAAAGCTGTCGGAGGCGTTTCGAAGAGCGGCTTCAAGGGTGGAGATTTTGTCCTTCTGGGCATCGATCGCTTTATTGAGGACTTCGTTGCGAGCGGCAGTAGCTGCTATGGATTTATCCTGTTTGTCGAACTCGCTCGTTACCAGCTTCATTTCGCTACCCAGTACTTTGAACGACTGGTTTATATCTCGCAGTGCGCTTTTAAACTCCTTTTCGCCCTCGACGCCTATTTTCAACCCGAAGTTATCAGCCACTTAAAACACCTCCTCCCTCAAAAAAATTAGATGCCATCAGGGATGACATCTTCGATAAACTGTTCGTGCTTTGGTTTGGTCATTCCGAGGAACTGGCGATGGCATTCCCACAAGTCCAGCAATTGCCCTATCGGGGTGAGCCACGTTTCCTCTTCGGAGCGATTCAGATGAACCGTACCGTAATATAAAAGTCGGGTAAACAACTCATCGTCGCTTACCCGACCTCGGCGTTTTTTGGTTCACCATCCTCGCTTTCGATGTTACGAGCCGTCCCTTTGAACATCGCCTCGGTAATTGCCGACTTATACGCCGCCAGTTCAAGTGGCGAGGTGAGCAATTCCACTTCCTCCTCGGTCAGCAGATCTTTCGGTTTCTCCTTGTTGCGCAGGTTGTGGATGAGGATGGGCTGGTTAGCAAGGAGCGTAATCAGCCAAATAATCTCGTCCAGCGCCATCTCGAAGTTTTCTGACTTCATTAACTTATCACCCAAGTTATCCAGTCCGCCGTAGCGTTTGGCGATTTCCTTTGTAGCACGGGTGGACAGAATCAACTGATAATCTTCATCGCCGATTTTTATGACTGCACTTCGTTCGTTATCCATGCATTAACCCTCCAAACCCGTGTCAAAGTCAGGTTCGTACACTTCTGTATACCAACCGCTGATCACACCTGGTAGCACATCCGTATCATCTTCGTTAACTTCCGCTTTCCAAGGATGACGATCGTTGCCGTCCGGTTTATTGCGGCGGGAAACAGTACCTTCAATACTCGGTGTGGAAAAGGTGATGCTATCTCCCTTGGTGGCGAGATTGGTGGACGGAACGCCGAACTTCACGCGGTAAAGCCAGAAGTAGCGGTACTTACCATTCGCTTTTTTTGCCCGAAATCCAATAGCAACAGGGTCGCCACCGTCCTCTGAAGCCGAAATAAGAACGCCGTTTTCATCCATGGTCGCTCCTGTCAGCTTTGCGGCGACGGTTTTTCCGATGTCATCCACACCAAGGGTAAGCTTACCGTTTTTGAATTCCTTGATGATTTCAGCGGCACCATCGTCCGCCCAGAGTGTCGCTTCCGCAAGTTCGATAGATAATTCAGCTGAGATTGCCTTAGCCAGCATTACCGGAGTGTCGTAGGTCTCGTGACCCGTAATAGGCGCTTCGGTGACTGTTGCGTAGTAGAGTTTATCAAGACCAATTGTAGCCATGTTATATTTCCTCCGTTTCGTATTCTTTCGCCACATCGATGGCGTAATGATAATAGCCGCTATCGTTCTCATAGCCGATGTAGCGGCGATCTGTTATCGTAAACGCCGCACCAAGCAGGGCGGCGGTAATCTGATTTTTCCGGTTGATGTAATTGCCTTCTGAAAACAGGGATATCCTCACCTCGGACACATCAATAAGCGGTGTATTATCCCCGAACAAGGCAAACTCATCCGTCATCGGTGTGAGAACAAGATACTCGTTGGGTGCAACACCGCTGAATATGCCCGTTTCCACCGGTAGTAGAGGAGAGAGCAGCGCGTTCAGTTCCTGCAAAATGCTCATATGCGCTCCACCTCCTGGTCGAATTTTTCCTTCATCGCTTCAATAGCCGCATTCCTCGATTGTCTGCGGGCTGGTCTCATGAAGGGTTTCGGCGGCTGACCGTGCTTACCGTATTCGAGAATATTAGCGATTTTGGCGTTACTGTCGCCGTCACTTCTTGGCTCGGCAAAACCAATTTTGATATCCCAGCCTGAGCCGTCCCGTTTCTGCTTCGCAGGCGACAAACCGAGAGAGTCTTCCAACTCACCTGTGGAACGACTCTTTGTTTTCGTGCCATGCCCGACTACAGAGGAGAGGTTGCTTTTTGCCTTAGAAAGAACGACTTCACCGCCTGCTTCCAGCACTTTGGGGATAATTTCATCCGTTTTATTGCCAAGGCGAGAGAGTTTTAAGAGGAATTCCTCCGGCATTTTCATTTCGATTTTTGCCATTACCTCACCGTCCCTTCCAATTTCTCCGCCAACACTTCGATATACATCCCGCGTCCACGTACATCTTCCGCGTTAATAATGTTATAGCGGCCATCAGCTTCGGAGATAAAGTGTGAAGTCGTGACCGTTAAGCCCGGAATTTTGCGGAAGCGAAACATCGCTGTTACGCTTGAAAACGCTGCGTTCCCAATAATCCGTTCCCATTTTGCGGTGGTGTTGCGAACTTCCTTATATGCCTTAACCGAAGCGATGATGTTGTCGCCTTTAGTGACGAAACCCTCTGCATCTTTGATGGGATCGGTTGAGATGATGTTGATTGGCGTACTCATTTTTCCGTATCCCATGCTTACACACCCCACAATCTGTCAAGACGCAAAAGCATGTTGACCGTATTCCAGACTTGTTGAGAAGCCTGAACGCTGTCGGCAAAGAAACCGGCCGTTGAGCCATCGCGGGATTCGTACCAACTCGATACAAGCATGATTACGGCCTGTTCAGTTGCGGCGGGCATAGAATTTTCGGTGTAATAGCCCTCCGCAATATGCTGGTAGCTCTCGGCATAATTGACAGCGGCGGCGATGAGGCGCAGGAGCAGATCGTCGTCATCAGCGTGTGTCAGTATTAGGTTTTCTTTGACTTTTGGCAACAATTCCGTTGGCGTCATCGCCGCTCACCTCCATTATTCTTGGTCTGCCATCAATCCCGCAGCTTTCAGTTTTGCGAGCAGAGCATTGAAATCCGTAACAAGTGTGGCTGTGTCCTCAGCTATGCTGTCAGCTTGATTCGCAGCAGCTTTCACAAGTCCGGAGATTGACTCCGTAGCATCGGTAGGATATGTCGGGACATACAGCTTATGGTCAACGCCGATTTTAACTTCGACGGTGTCGTCCTCGGTTGCTTCGTCAGCTATGACACCGCCTAAAGTTTCATCTGTTGCCGCAGCAAGTGCTTGAACATACAGCTTACTGTCTTCGCCGATTTTCACTTCGACAGTGTCATCCTCACCAGCAGCGGCGGCTTTTACACCGCCAAGAGTATCCCCAGTTGCCACAAGGAGAGGGTCGGCGGAGAGCCCCGTTACCGAGGCTCCCTCTTTGATTTCCAGCGTGCCGCCGATGACGGTTTTTTCGCCGCCCTGTTCGGTATAGTTCTTTGTGTTATAGCTCATATTGCACCTCCGTTAAGCTTTCTGCTGGAGAACCTTGATAGCCTCCGGCAGAATCAATTTGCCATCCACACGTTGGGTGGCAACGAAGCCCACCTGCCCGGTGACAGCGAAGAGTTCATTCAGTCGCTTAAACACACGCCCCTGACGGTCGGCTACCCAGTAATAACTGAAGTCTCCAAACACAATGGTCTTGGCGGCTGCAGCGATGGTGGGTACATATGCGGAGGTGTAAACAGGACGGTTCAAAATGGTGTCAGGCGTACCCGCTTGCAGGGAGGGCTGCCACAGATACTGGCCCTGCCCATCCTTTAACTTGCGGATGGCCTTTACAGTAGCATCGTTCATAACAAATACAGCCTTGTTGCGGTGAGGCGCCTTAAGCGAGTAGAACAAATCAAGCACCTCATCCATCGTGACGGCGGTAGCTCCTGCCGTGGTTACGCCAAGCTGTGCACCGCCAGTCGCAGCAAGGATGCCAGTGGGCTTGCCGGAGCCGTCGCCGGTAAAGAAGGCGTCCTCCTCTTTATTACCGATGCGCCTTGCAAACTCTCTGGAAATGTAAGCTTCGAGATTGAACACGCTGTCGTTTAGGAGTTCCTCGGATACCTTGATGAGCGTGCCCAGCTTGTAAGCGCCGATGGACACCTGGCCGAAAGCATCGTCGCTGTCGGGGATGGTACCTTCTTCGTCGATCCACGATGCGGTGCCCTTGGATGCTACGACAGGAATTTTACGATCACCGGAAGAGGTGGTGATGACGTTTGCCAACCTGCGGAAGACATTCTCCTCGTCGAGGGCTTCCACAAGCGTGCGCTCAAATTCGTCGGGCACGAGGTAGCCGCCCTCGGAGTCGGTGCCGATTTGCAGGGCGTTCTTTACGCTCATATCAAGACCCTCGTTGCCACGAGTGCGCATGGCATTCCAGAAGGCTTTTCTGTATTCGGCGGACGCACGGCCAGTCTTTTCCTCAGTGGCCTTGTTCGGCGCGCCCAAAATAGGAGCAGATGTAGGCTTGCTCATCTCAAGGTCATAGGCCGCCTGGCGTTCCAGACGCTCAATTTCCTTGCCGAGAGCGACCATGTCGGCTTCCATCTTGTCGTACTCTGCGGCAGCTTCAGCGGGAACAAACCCGTCCGCGCCGCGCTTCTGATCAAGGAACTCCTTTGCGGTGTTCCAGATTTTGTTGCGCTTCTCGCGCAGTTCAAGGATTTTACTCATAGTCATTACCTCCATAAATTTAGTGGATAATCAAATTGAGCCGCTTTTGAAGCGACTCAGCGAGTACGCCTTGCGGCTCAGGTTCGGGTTTCGGTTGTTCTTTGGTCTTTACCTTATCAAGCAAGGAATTGGTGACTGCCCTGCGACTGAACGCATAGGTCGGAGCGGCTTGATGTCTTTTGCTGTCTTCCAGCACACCGTCGGCAAAACCCAATTCAATCGCCTTGTTTGCGTTCATCCATGTTTCTGCGTCCATCCAGTGGGAGATTTTTGCTCTCGACTGATTGGTCTTGACTTGGTAGGCGTTGATGATGGATTCCTTGACCTCGTCCAGCATTAAGATGGCTTTTTGCATTTCGTCCGTGTCACCGATGGCGATGGTCAGTGGATTGTGCACCATCATCAGGGCGGTGGGAGCCATGAGGACTTTCGTGCCAGCCATAGCGATGACACTTGCCGCAGAAGCGGCGATGCCGTCAATCTTGACCGTGACGTTGTGCGGATAATCCATCAACATGGAGTAGATTTGACTTGCAGCGATGCAGTCTCCGCCGGGCGAATTTAGCCAGATGGTGATGTCACCCTTGTCTGAGAAGAGTTCTGATTTGAACATTGCCGGAGTGATTTCATCACCCCACCAAGTCTCATCCGAGATCTCTCCATCAAAGTAAAGGACGCGCTCGCCACTTTCGTCAGCATCACGCGCCCAGTTCCAAAACTTCTTGTTTTTTGCCATTAGCTTGTATCCTCCGTTTCATTTGGTTTGTATGCTGCTCCAACATCGGCCAGCTTGACCATGTTGCCGTTGACGAAGTGCAGATCGCCGCCTTCCTCGGCAGTCAGCAGATTCATATCCTCCAAGCCACGTACATCGTTGACCGACATAAATCCGTTTTGAATGCCTGTTGAATAGCCTTGCATACGGCTTTGGTAGTCGCCGCGAAGTAGTCCGTCGAGATTAAACTTGATAAAGATCGTCGCTTTTTCCGATGGCAGAATGAGAGCCTGCTGTAAAGACTGCTCCCACCTGACCACCCACGGGTCGAGGGTATACTTGACGAACTCTAAAGACTGCTGTTCGATGTTGGAGAAGCTGCTCTTTTCAAGGTCGCCGACCATATGAGGAGGCACTCTGAAAATACGGGCGATTTCATTTATCTGAAACTTACGTGTTTCCAAAAACTGCGCCTGTTCCGGCGGTATGGACATCTGGTGGAATTTAAGACCTTCCTCCAAAACCGCTACTTTGTGTGCATTTGCGCCTCCGAATTGCGACTGCCAGCTTTCTCTGAGCCTGTCGGCCTGTTCTGGCTTGATGACACCGGGGTGTTCCAACACACCGCCGGGGTTCGCTCCGTTGGCGAAAAACGTAGCGCCGTAGTCCTCCGTTGCAAGGGCAAGCCCCACGGCGTTCTTTGCCATCGCAATCGGCGAGTAACCTATAAGGCCGTCAAAACCCAAGCCGGGGATATGCAGGACGTTCTCACGCCGTAATTTAACCTGCCCCTTGTCACTTTGGTAGGTGTAGACCAGTTCGCCACTTTCGTTTCTATCTACAGCCATTCGGTCGGGCAGGAGTGGATAGAGCGCAATGGGAAAACCCCTACCGTCTCTGATAATCTGTGCGTAAGCGTTGCCCCAAAGTAAAAGATGACTCATCAGTGTTTCTCTGAACACAAATGAAGTCATCTCGCGGTTAGGCTCATCATGAAGCAGCCGGTAGAGGGGGTGTGACGGTTTTGTGGATTTGCTCCCGTTGGCGGTTCGCTCATACACGTGGAGCGGAAGCCCCGCCACCGATTCGGCAAGGATACGGACGCAAGCGTAGACCGCCGAGGTCTGCATCGCCGTCCGCTCATTGACCGCCTTACCGCTGGTTGTGCCACCGAAGAGAAAATTCCAGCCACCACCGACACGGTTTTTAGGCTTATCCCGTGAGCGGAACAACCCTGAGAATATGCTCATATAAATAACAACCCCCTTTCATCATAGACACTGTCGTTAATACCGCCGCCGAGGGTTGCCCTCGCAAGTCCCATGATCAGCGCGACCACACCGTCTATTTTCTCTGTTGATTTCTTTTTATTGGGTTTGATGTTGCCTGCAGCGTCTTGGTCGACGATGACATTACCCATATTCCAATCGAGGACAGGATGTTTGCCGTGGCGTATTTTGCCTTCCATCACAAACTGAAAGAAGTCCTTTGAAGGTGGGGACATGGAAATGAAACCCTGGCCGAACGGAAACACCGTAAACCCATGCTCCGCACCCAGTTCTTCAAGGTCGCGGCGAATCTTCTCTGCACCGTAGCGGTCGTAGGCGATTTCACGAATTCTAAAACGCTCCGACAGCTTGGCGATGAAAGCCACTATGTAGTCATAGTCCACCACATTGCCCTCGGTGGTGTTGAACACTCCTGTCTTTTTCCATACGGCATAAGGAACGTGGTCGCGCCTTGACCGCAGGTCAATCACATCTTCCGGCAGCCAGTAAAAAGGCATCACTGTGTATTTGGTATCAACTCCAACCGGTGGGAATACCAGAACCAGAGCCGTAAGGTCTCCGGTACTGGAAAGGTCGAGACCGCAATAGCAATCCCGACCCTCGTATTCTTCAAAGTCTATGTCTTCGCCGCAGGCGTCCCATTTGTCCATAGGCATCCACCTGATATCGGCGTTGCACCATTCGTTCAGGCGGAACTGCCGAAAGTGCATCTCCTCGGCGGGGTTCTGTTTCGCCTGTTCATAGGCAGCCTGCACCGTTTCAAAAGGAATCGTCACGTCGATGGATGGATTGACCCGTCGCCAGACGGCTTCGTCATTCCAATCGTCATCTTCTTCAATGCCGAATACGGCAGGATAGAAGGATGGATCAATTTTTGAGCCGTCCATAACCGCTTTAGCTTTTTGGTGGATTTCATAACAGATGCTCGTTTTATCCCTGCCTGCTGTGGTGATGAGAAAGTAGAGGGGCTGCCGTCTGGCGTCACCCGTATACTTGGTCATGGTATCGAACAGTTCACGGGTCTGCTGGGCGAAGAGTTCATCAAATATAAGACCGGAAACATTGAAGCCTTGTTTGGACTTTGTTTCCGAGGACAGCACTCTATAAAAACTGTTGGTGTGCGGGAATATAATCCGCTTGGTTGATGGCACAAGTTTTGACAGCTTTGCCAGATCGCCGCATTGCTCGACCATCGCTTTGGCAGTATTGAAAACAATACTCGCCTGATTGATGTCGGCGGCACAGGAGTAGACCTCGGCACCCGCTTCGCCATCGGCGAACAGGAGGTAGAGGGCGATTGCCGCCGCCAGTTCGGACTTGCCGTTTTTCTTGCCGACCTCAACATACGCCGTGCGAAACTGCCGATAACCGTCCTCTCCGACGATGCCAAAAATATCACGAATAATTTGCTCCTGCCACGGCATCAGCTGAAAAGGTTTTCCATACCATTCGCCGGTGGTGTGCTTGAGCATGGATATAAAATTAACCGCAAAATCTGCTCGCCGTACATCGTATCGGCTGGTCGGCAGCATGAGTGGTGTTGGTTTGTATTTGAAATCAGGCATCGTCATCCTCCTTTCGCGCAAAATAAAAGACCCCCGAAGAAGTCATCAAAATCTATCTGTACGAGAGACAGCCCCTTAT
>JAHDPS010000206.1 GCA_018434225.1 Bacillota bacterium | reverse complement strand
CCGACCCCGGATTGCAGGGGCAGGAGGTTGGAGGGGAGGCGCCCGTTCTCGACCTCGTGCTCCAGGAACTCGATCAGGTGCGACGCGATGGCCCGCGACACATCGTCCGTTGGCGAGAGCGGTCTTACATTGTCCACGATATCGGTCTCCACTATCGCGGCGATCCTGCCGGGATCGCATGGAATGTAATTCGTCCCGATCCTCTGATCGGGCGCCACGAGGGGGATCGGCCTTCTTGCGGGAGGGTCCTCGGGGACGTAGATGTCGTGCATCCCCACGAGATCGAGTGGCTGACTCGTATTGATCTCGATGATGATACGGCGGGCGCACTTCACGAATGAAGGGGTGCTACCGACGGAAGTCGAGGGGATGATGTTCCCCTCGGGGGTGATCATCACTGCCTCCACTATAGCGAGGTCCAGAGGGCCGTAGAATCCGCGCCTGCATTGCTGTGGGACCTGGCTGAGATGCACGTCGAGGAACATGACGTCGCCGTTGTTGATCGAATCTCTCATGGGACCATTCGTCTGGTAAGGAAGCCGCCTGCGAATGGCGCCGGCCCTGGCGAGCGCGCCGTCCAGCTCGTCTCCAACCGAGGCGCCCGTTAGCAGGTTTATCCCGAAAGGCCTACCGCTTTCCTCAACCATACGGGCGAGCGCGAGGGGCACCGCCTTGGGATACCCGGCCGGCGTGAAGCCGCTCGCGCCGACTGTCATGCCGTCCCGCACCAGTCCCGCAGCCTCGTCGGCCGCCATCACCTTGCCCATAAGTCCCTGACATTTCATTCTCTCGCGGAAGCCTGCGTCCATGGATTCGTCCTCTCCTCCATCTCGGGCCGGAAAACGAAAACCCGGCCCAGACAATATTACTTGTCGTAGACCAGGTTAGCCGCCGCGGGAGGAACATCCCTGGGCAAGCGCTGTGGTCCCGGCCAATGCTCCGCCGAGCGGAGCAGGGCGGCCGGAGATATTCCTTATTACCGTCTTCTGTTTCATCGCCCACCCGTGAATTCCTTCTTGCTATTCGGACGGGGGGCGCCTGCGCCCGGACTAGCGGATTGCAGGTGCGCGGGTAATCGACATCGTAGATATACCCGTGCGACAGTGACAGCGGGGGCGGGGATGCGGAGTGACCCAAAGATACCTGTTGTTTCAGAAGACCGAAGCGGCTCTGATAGAGGAGAAGGCCGAAAAGTTGTTCGGCATAACCAGGCTCCTCGAGAAAGGTTTGAAGCGCGATTTTGAATGGATACTGGCCGGGGGGAAGCCGGAGTCCGGAACCAGACAGGAGAAAATCCTGGCGCTTAACAGGGGACTCTCCGAATTCACGGATCTCGTGGCCGGTTGTTTTCCCGGCGTTGGAGTCGGCTACTATTGCCGCGACCTGAACGCGATCGTCACTTACGGGCCGAGCTCGGAGTTCGGTTCGAAGGTGGGCATGAGGATGGGCCCCGGCCACATCGGGATGCAAGCGATGGAGCTGGGGAAGGAGGTGGTCGGCGTGGGAAGCATGGTCAGGGGCGAGATCATGAACTGCGTCCGGCCAATCATCCGCGACGGCAGGGCCATAGGTTTCGTATGGGCCAACGAAACCCTGGCGGACATCTACGCCCAGATCCAGCTCGGGGCCAGGAAATTGTTCTTCTCCCAGGACGTTCAGCCCATACTCGGGCTGACCGGACTGCTCCTATTCGCCAGCAGATCCCTGCTCGTCCCGTCGAGGGTCTCCCACAGCTCCGACCTGGATGACGAGGGGGACCGGATGCACAGGTATCTCATCCTGTTCCTGAACTCGTTGAGCCTTGGTATCCTCGTCGTGGATTCCGGAGGCCGGATCATATTCGTCAACGAAGGTATGCTGAGAATGGTGGAAGGACGGCGCGAGGAATTGATCGGCTCCTCGTGCTCGGGATTCCTCGAATCGATCGGAGTGGAGCATGCCCGGGTGCTCGGGGCTGACGCGGAAGCGAGGAACCGGTTCATCAATGTCAACGTGAGCATCCCCGGAGGGCAGAAAGAAATCACGATTATCTCGGCTCAGGTGGGCGGGGAGAACGGCGGCGAGGAAGGATACATACTGTTGTTTGAGGACCTGGCCAGGGCGAGGGCGGATGAAGAGCGATTCCAGAAGGCCGAGAAGCTGGCCGCCGTTGGAGAGCTGGCGACGGCGATAGCGCACGAGATCAGAAACCCGCTCACCATCGTTGCGGGATCCATCCAGCTCATCCCCCAGAAACTCGATGACAGGGAGTTCCTGGTAAATTCCTCGACGATACTCGTAGAGGAACTGGCGAGGGTCAACGGCACACTGGAAGCGCTGCTCAGCTTCGCGAGGTTCTCGAAGCCGAAATGGGTTGCGGTGGATATGAACTCGCTGGTGGGGAGGTCTGTTAATGTAATGCGCGCGTACGCCGCCGCTGGATCCGTGCGCATTGAGGAGAGATACGCAAAGGTGCTCCCCGTCATCGAGGGCGACCCCGAGCACTTGCAGCAGGCATTCCTGAACACGATGCTGAACGCGCTCCAGGCCATGCCGGACGGCGGCACGCTGAGGGTGACCACTACGAGACTGCAGGAGAGTTCGTACGTCCGGGTGTCGTTCGAGGACACCGGGATCGGTATTGCGGAAGATGATCAGGACAAGGTGTTTGACATGTTCTATTCGACCAAGAAGGGCGGGACCGGGCTCGGCCTCCCGCTGGTCCAGCGGATTGTGGACGAGCACAAGGGGTACATCGAGCTCCAATCAAAGAAGGGCGAGGGGACCCGTCTCACGGTCTCTCTTCCCATTCAGCAGATAGTGCCCAGGCTGGGCAATTGACGGCGGCTCTGGCGAATATGGTTTGAGGGGGACACCCGCGTGAGCGGTCTGCCGAGAATCCTGGTAGTCGACGACGAGCCCAACATGGAATGGCTTTTCAGGAGCAGTTTCGGAGGGATGTTCGAGATAGCGGGGGCGCGGACGGGCGAAGAGGGCCTGGAAAAGCTGTCGAGGGATCCGTTCGACCTGGTCATCCTGGATCTGAAGATGCCGGGGATGGACGGGATGATGGTCCTGAAGCAGATCAAGCAGTCGTACCCCATGATCCCCGTCGTCATGATGACGGCCTACGGAACGGTGAAAACCGCGGTGGAGGCAATGAAGGTGGGCGCCCACGACTACGTGACGAAGCCCTTCGACATCGAGGAGCTCAAGATAGTGATGGACAACTCGCTGAGGTTCGGAAGGCTGGCGCGCGAGGTCGAAGAGTTGAGGGACGAGCTCAAGGAGAGGTTCCACGTCAAGAACATCGTCACCGTATCCCCTCTGATGCTCGAGGTCTTCCGCGTCATCGAGAAGGTGGCCTCAACGGACGCCCCCGTCCTCATCGAGGGAGAGAGCGGCACCGGTAAGGAGCTCGTGGCGAGGGCGATCCACTGGGAGAGCCCGAGGAGGCACAAGCCGTTTTTGCCGGTGAACTGCGCAGCATTGCCCGAGAATCTGCTGGAGAGCGAGTTGTTCGGGTACGAAGAGGGGGCTTTCACGGGAGCGAGGCGCAAGAAGCCCGGGAAGTTCGAACTGGCGGACGGGGGGACGATCTTCCTCGACGAAATCGGGGAGCTTCCCCTCAGTATGCAGGCTAAAGTGTTGAGGGTTCTCGAGGAAAAGGAGATCGAGCGACTGGGCGGCACCCGAAGGATCCCGGTCGATATGCGCGTCATAAGCGCGACGAACAAGGGGCTGAGGTCACAGGTCGAGAATGGTGCCTTCCGCGAGGACCTGTACTACAGGCTGGCCGTAATCCCCATAAACCTGCCTCCGCTTCGGGAGCGCAGAGAGGACATTCAGCCGCTCGTAGCCCATTTCGCCAGGCAGTTCACAAGCGGCTCGGGTCAGCCGTTCAACGTCAGCCCCGAGGCCATGGAGATACTCGAGTGTTATGATTGGCCGGGTAACGTGCGTGAACTGCGGAACGTAATCCAGCAGGCCGTCATATTGGGCGACGGGCGCACGCTCGACCCTCGCACGCTTCCCGGGTACATCAGGGGCGCCGCCCGCTCCGGCGCTGATGGATCCCCTGATGCGGCCCGCTCCAGTGCGGATGGTTCCCCTGCGGAGGACGGGGCGCCCGCGGGCGCGGGGCGGTTCAAGGTCAAGGTCGACGAGATCCGGGCCACCCATGAGAAGCGGATCATATCCGAGGCGCTCTCCAGGTTCAACGGAAACCGGACGAAGGTGGCCGGGTATCTGGGTATCTCCAGGCGATCACTGCAGATGAAGATCAAGCAATACCACATCTGAATGGCGAATAGGTTTTCGCATCTGTGAATGAGTTTTCGCACCGGCCTGGTGGCGCCGCGCAGCCGGCACGTATTCCGCGATGGAGTTCATCCCTGTTCTCGCTACCTATTTCCGATCGGCTCCGCCGCCGGTCCGATATGGCATGGCTCTTGCACATAACCCCCTCCGGGAAGGTCAAAAGGGAGGGGTGACACGCTCAGGCGGTCAAGAACGCTATCGGGGGCGATGGCGTTTTATCGGTATTGACCAAGAAGAGGGGGTGGGTTACCGGATGAGGGAAGCGGTGATAGTGAGCGCGGCGAGGACCGCGATAGGGTCGTTTCAGGGGACGCTGGCGGGTATGCCCGCGGCCGACCTTGGGGCCGTGGTGGTGAGGGAGGCCGTCCGCAGGGCGAACGTGCGGCCCGGGGATGTCGACGAGGTGATCATGGGCTGTATACTGCAGGCCAACCAGGGGCAGAACGTGACGAGGCAGGCGGCTCTGAAGGCGGGATTGCCCGTAGAGGTACCTTGTACGACGGTAAACATCATGTGCGCGTCGGGGATGAAGGCGATCGGTCTGGCTGCGCAGTCGGTGCTGTTGGGGGACGCGGACGTCGTTGTGGCGGGCGGCATGGAGAACATGGACCTTGCGCCGTACGCGCTGGGGAAGGCTCGAACGGGGTACAGGATGGGTCACGGCGAGATAAGCGACACGATGATAAGGGACGGGCTGTGGTGCGTATTCAGCGACGCGCACATGGGGATTACGGCGGAGAACATAGCGGAGAGATGGAAGATAAGCAGGGAAGAGCAGGATGAATTTGCGGCATGGAGCCAGCAGAAGGCCGAAAGGGCTATCAAGGCGGGCAGGTTCAAGGACGAGATAGTGCCGGTTCAGGTTGCTGGGAAGAAGAGGGGCGAGGTGATCGAGTTTCAGCAGGACGAGTACCCGAGGTTCGGAGTGACGAAGGAATCGCTGGCGGGGTTGAGGCCGGCGTTCAAGAAGGACGGTACGGTGACGGCGGGCAACTCGTCCGGGGTGAACGACGGGGCGGCCGCGGTAGTGGTGATGTCATCGGAGCGCGCGGCCGGGATGGGGCTGAAACCCCTAGCCACGATCTTGGGTTATGCGGCTGCGGGAGTAGACCCGGCGGTCATGGGTATTGGACCGGTGCCGGCGACGCGGAAGGCGCTGGCGAGGGCGGGTTTGCCGCTAGGGGAGATGGACCTGATCGAGGCAAACGAGGCGTTCGCGGCGCAGAGTATAGCGGTGGGCAGGGAACTGGGATGGGACAATGATAAGCTGAACGTGAACGGGGGCGCGATCGCGCTTGGGCATCCCATAGGGGCGTCGGGGTGCAGGATCGTGGTGACCCTGCTTCACGAGATGATCAAGAGGGATCTGAAGCACGGCCTGGCCACGCTTTGCGTCGGGGGCGGGATGGGATACGCCCTGATCGTGAAGAGATAGGGCTGCGAGGAGGGTTCACATGGACAAGATCGGGACCATCGAAGGGGCCGTTGCCACCGTGAAGGACGGAATGACCATCATGATCGGTGGCTTCCTGGGATGCGGGACGCCCGAGAAGATAGTGGACGCTCTCGTGGCCAAGGGGGTCAAGGATCTCACCCTCATCGCGAATGACACGGCGATGCCCGACAGGGGCATTGGGAAACTGATAGTGAATCGCCAGTTCAAGAAGATCGTGGTGTCTCACATCGGCACGAACCCCGTAACGGGCAAGCAGATGATCGCGGGAGATCTCGAAGTGCATCTGGTCCCGCAAGGCACTCTGGCGGAGAGGATCCGCGCCGGCGGGGCCGGATTGGGCGGAGTGCTGACGCCGACGGGACTCGGCACCGTCGTGGAAGAGGGCAAACAGAAGGTCGTCGTTGACGGGAGGGAATACCTGCTAGAAACCCCATTGAAGGCGGACGTCGCTTTCCTGAAGGCGCACAAGGCGGACCGCCGCGGGAACCTGGTGTACAGGCGGGCCGCGAGGAACTTCAATCCCGTTATGGCGACAGCCGCCGACAAGGTCGTCGCCGAGATCGAGCAACTGGTGGAAAACGGCGAGATCGACCCGGATCACGTTGTTACGCCCGGGCTGTTCGTAGACATGCTGGTGCTGGGTTGAGAGGGGGAAGAGCAATGGACAGGGACGCCAGGAGAGAGATGATGGTCAAACGGGTCGCCAGGGAGTTCAAGTCCGGGGACGTCGTGAACCTGGGGATTGGCATACCCACTCTCGTCGCCAATCACATCCCCGCCGACGTCGAAGTGCTCCTGCAGTCCGAAAACGGGTTCGTTGGCATCGGCCCCGCCCCCGAGCAAGGCAAAGAGGATAAGGACGTGGTCAACGCCGGAGGGCTTCCGGTCACGATCGCTTCCGGCGGGGCCTGCTTTGATAGCGCGATGTCGTTTTCCATAATCCGAGGTGGACACCTCGCGGCGACAGTTCTGGGGGCACTGGAAGTCGACCAGTACGGCAACCTGGCGAACTGGATGATACCCGGCAAGATGGTTCCCGGAATGGGCGGCGCGATGGACCTGGTCACCGGCGCCAAGAAGGTCATTGTAGTGACCGAGCACGTGACTAAGGACGGCGCGCCGAAGATTCTCGAGCGATGCCGCCTGCCGCTCACGGCGAGGGGCAAGGTGAACCTCATCGTCAGCGACATGTGCGTAATGGAAGTGACAGGCCAAGGGCTGGTCCTCAAGGAAGTATTCCCAGATCTCACCGTGGAAGACATCGAGAGGGCGACTGAGGCCGTGTTCACGGTCTCCGCCGACCTGGTTGAGATGACTGCATGATCGTATAGGTTTAGCAGCGGTTTTACGCTGTTGCCGGCCGGTGCGAGGTCGATGCCCGGCCGGCAAGTCTTTCCCGTGCCGTTAATCCCCCGCCGATACTCACGATATTTAGAAAAGGGGGACGATTTCGCCGGCTGCCGCATCGGGCCGGCTTCAGGGGGCGTGCGGGATGACGAGGTCTCTTTCGGCGAGAATGATCGGCGCTTTTCTCGTGGTGTTATGTCTGGCCGGCTCATCGGGCGTGCTGCTTATCCTCGAGTACCGGAAATCCGTGGATTCCCTCCAGCGGGTCATGGACTTATACGGCGCCGCCAACGTCTCGGCGAACAGTCTGGTTGGCAAGGTATGGGAAGCAGCGGCGAAGATCCGGTCGGCCCTGGTGGAGGGAAACCAGTCGGATCTTGAAGAATTTCGCGCCGCCGCCCGGGATGCGGCCGAATTTGCCAACGCGCTATCGCTCATGGATGTCGGAGAAGAGGAGAAGGGAGCCGCAGAGTCCATAAGCTACCTTGTGGGGCAGAGCGTCGTCCTATCGGAGAGGGCCGTGGTTCTGACGCAGGGCGATATGAAGGGCGAGGCTATGACCGCTCTGGCGAAGGCCTCTTCCACGATGGACGAACTCGTCGAAAAGGCCACCGCGTTCAGCGCCAATATGGGCATGTTGGAACATAAGAAGCGAGTGGAAGAGAAGGAGAAGTGCGAGAAGGCAATCCTCATGGGGACGTGTGCCCTGGTGGTGGCGATGGTGTTCTGCGTCGTGATAGGCATTGTGTTGTCGATATCGATCACGGGGCCCATGAAGAGACTGGCGGCGGCGGCGGAGCTTGTGGCGGAGGGGGATCTGGCTGCCGAGGGGATCAGAGTGAGGTCGCAGGACGAGGTGGGGAGGCTCGCGTCGGCGTTCAACACAATGCTGGAGAGCCTCAGGAGGGTGGTCGGCCGCGCCTCCCGCTCGGCGGAGGAGGTATCCGCGTCGAGCGCGGAGTTGTCCGCCACGAGTGAACAGGTGAGCGAGGCGATTCAGCAGATCACCAGGACAATCCAGGACGTTGCGAAGGATGCCACCGCGCAGGCGGATGGAGCCAGGGAAACAAGCAAGGTGCTCGGGCAGCTCGGACGAGCAATAGACCAATTGGTGCAAGGGGCACAAACGCAATCGAAGAGCCTGAATCGGGCGGCCAAGACGGTCGACGGGATGAACAGGGCGGTTGGGGAGATATCGGATTCGTCGCAGCGGATGGCGGAGGTATCCGAAAAGGTCAGCGTGGAAGCCAAAGGCGGCAAGGAAGCGGTGGCCAAGACCGTTGAGGGAATGAAGGCCATAAGTGATGCGAGCGATGCCATGAGCGCCAACATAAAGAAACTGGCCGAGCATTCAGAGAAAATAGCCCAGATCGTGCAGGTGATTGACGACATAGCCGATCAGACGAACTTGCTGGCTTTGAACGCGGCCATAGAGGCGGCAAGGGCGGGAGAGCATGGTCGCGGCTTCGCCGTTGTGGCGGACGAGGTGCGTAGGCTCGCGGAGCGGTCGGGCAAGTCGACCAAGGAGATCGCGTCTATAATAGACGACATTCAGCAGGGCACGGAGGACACCGTCAGATCGGTGAACGACGGATCGGTGGCGGTGCGGAACGGAATGAAGGTGGCCGCTGAGGCCAGCGAGATCCTTCAGAGGATAGTTGAGAGCGTTGAGGAGGCGGGGGTGCAGTTTGAGCGCGTAAAGTCGGCGGTGGGAGACGTGCAGATCGCCAGCCGGGAAGTGCTGAAATCTGTCGATGAATCCGCCTCGGTAGTGGAAGAGAGCACGGCTGCGACGGAGGAAATGGCTGCATCCAGCACGCAGGTGCTGAGTTCGGCGGATGCCATAGCCGGTGCGGCGCAACGCAATGCCGCCTCGGTCGGAGAGGTTTCCTCATCGGCAGAAGAGATCGGGGCATCGGTGGAAGAGATGTCGAATTCCGCCCAATCGCTCGCAAAAATGGCGGCGGAGCTCAAGAGTATTGTCTCGGCATTCAAGTTGTGAACCTTCCTGCATGAATCGCGCCGGGGCCGTGCAAGCGGCCCCTCCTCATATCCGCCCGGGTCCGCGGTCGCTCGCCCCGGCTTTGCCGGCGGCGGGGCCGCCCGCAGCATCCAGATCGAATTGTTTGCGCAATATCGCGTCCACCTCAACCGGACCCAGCGCGCGGGGGATGATACGCGACATCGCGAGGATGACCGGCACGCTGGCGATCCACCGCGTCACGGAAAACCTCGCTCCGAGGGACGCCGTCTCGAAGAGGAACATCGGTATCTTGAGCGTGGACCACGCGCCGAGCAGGACCATGACGTTGGTGAATGAAACGCCTTTCTTTAACATCATGGACGCCACGGGGAAGGCCGCGTACAAAGGACCGGCCGCAACCGCCCCGAGGATTACCGCGAGTAACGCGCCGAGCGCGCCGGAACGAGGTCCCATTAGCCTGACGAATGTCTCCCTGGGGACCCAGACGTCCATGAGCCCAAGGAGGATGAATATGGGCGGGAGTATTGTCAACATCTCGGCCACGTTACTGATGGTGTTCGATGCTATCCTGCCCGCCGCGTGCGGCATAGCCGCGGCGACCGCGAAGCCGGCGAGCAGCATAAGAATCGGGAATCTGTAGCGCCTCGCGTTCCTCATCTGGCGACCACCTCACCGACCACCAATGCCGTCGCGAAGGAAAAGACGTATGCCAGGATGTTGCGTAGCAGAGTGGCCTTCCTACCGAAGTACTTCATTTCCATCGGCGCCGTGACGACCCCAACCATCATGAGGGTCGAAATGAACACCGCTATCTGCCTCGCGCCGGCGCCGAGCCCTGCGAGCGACCTGGCAAGCGGGAACGCTATGAACCCCGGAATCAGTGTTATCGCTCCTACAAGCGAGGTGAGGAGCATTCCCCGGAACCCCGTCCGCCCGCCTATCAACCCGGATATCGTCTCGGGGGATAGCAGGGTCAGCGCAAGACTTATGAGAAGGATTACGCCCGCGAAGTCGGGGAGGATGCCTTCGAAGGCCTTCCAGGCCTTCGCGAGCCCTTTGCGGGTCTTCGCCGCGTCCTTCGCGTAAGACCAGGCGAGGAACAAGGCGGTGAGAATCCATAACGATAACGTGAAAGCCATGCCGGAGATCACTCCTTACAGTTGGTGCTGTTGTCACCCATGCGCTCGAGAAACACGGATAGCCGCCTGTGCTTGTCCCTGATAAAGGCCGTCCAGGAAATGAGGGCTTCGTTTCCAGCCGGCGTGACCCTGTACAGGCGACGCGGCGCCCCCATCCCCCGCGTGTCCCAAGCGGACGCGAGCAGATCCCGCTTCTCCATTCTCCTCAGGTTACGGTAGATTGTGGCCTCGTCGGGGCAGGCCTCGGCCGGCAGAAGGTCCCCGCTGAGACGCTCCGCCAGCTCGTAGCCGTGGGACGGTTTTTCTTTGATCAATAGGAGAAGATAGGCGGTGAGCAGCGTAGATCCGCGCCCGTCGCAGTCGCGGCCCGGATGGGATCCCGGGGGAGTACCCTTCCTTTTCCCGCAGGCCATGGATGCGCCCCCATTTTAAATGCACTTTGCAGATATATGCACTCAGCATGTATCTTGCGGCCAGTATATAACCTCCCGGGGCGGTTGTCAACTTCGGGGCCCGATGGGGGCGCGGTGGGCGGTGGTTCCGCGGATATCACGGTTACTTGAGGATGCCGCTCTCTTCTATGAGGGATTTCATCCGGTCCACTGACTGGTAGCCTTCGATGTACGCTACGGCATTCCCCGCAGGATCGATGAATATGATCTTCGGGATCACCCGCACCTGGTACTTCGACGCCAGGTCGGGGTGTTTATATACATCCACACTGAGGAACAAGACCTTGCCGTAGTAGTGCCCGGCGAGTTCCTCCATGACCGGCTTCATCTTACGACATGGGCTACAGCTGTCGGACCCCATTTTGATGACCGCCGGCAAGCCCCTCCGTGCGGCCTCTTCGATATCGGGTTGGCCGGCGTCGGCTACGTGGCCGCTTCCGGTGTCCCCCCGCGCGGTGTCTTTCCGCTCCAGCGCTTCCGGGTCGGGCTCGGCCGGCGTGGTCGGTCGCGCCGAGCACCCGTTGACGAGGGATATTGCGAGCGTCGCCATTATAGTCAAAGCAATCAGCCTCGTGGACCAACGCATGTTCCGCGCCTCCTGAAAACTAGATTGCAGAATAAACGAGCAAGAGCCCCGCGATGCACAGCAGGCCCCCCGCAGCCTTGCGCGCCAACGCTATGCCGGCCGCGTGCTTCGTCATCAAACGCTCGACCGCGCCCCACGAAATGCTCGCGGCGAACACAAGGGCGCAATGACCCAGGCTGTAGACCAGCATGTATGCGGCCGCCCTTACGGGCTCAGCCCCAACGGCGAGCAACCCCAGAATCGCGACGAGCATTGGCGAAGCGCACGGCGTCATCACTGTCCCGAAGAGGAAGCCGAACAGGAACGCCGACGGGCCGGTAGTGCGACGGCGAACCACGGAGCACGTGTCCCACCTGGTTGGGCCGATCCATCCAGCCAGGAGCAGTCCCGCCACGACCAGGAAAGCCCCGAAGAGGAAAGTGACCCCCCTCATGCTGAAAGCCAGGGATCCCCCGATATACGCGGAGAGTACCCCGAGGGCCGTCAGCGAGGCGGTCGTTCCAAGCGTGAAGGACGCGGCCACGAGGATCCGCCTGTGAACAGGGGCTGAGGAAGTGACGGCGCAAGCGGCCGGCAACGCGGCCAGTACACAAGGGCTGGCCGAGGATAAGATGCCCCCAAGAAACGCGAGAGCGAGTCCGGCCGTCATGCTCATGTCTGCGAAGTAGCCGGGCGCCATGCTCCTCATCGCACACATCTCCTTCACCCACCGCTGGACGGGGGGGGGCTGAGTAATTTTATCATTACCGTTCTCGTGCATCAATGGCGGATTACCTCGCTATTCATATTGACATATATATGGCTAAATGGCAATATAGCAATTAGTAAGGGAGCCGCAACGCGGTGGTATGTGCGTGGGCGCGGAAGGAGCGATCCGGAATGACTGAAACTCATAAGTTGCTGCTTATCGCGGGGGCATTCCTCGCGGCGTATTTCACCCCGCTTTCGAACCCGAGGGTGCAGGGCGCGATCCTCGAAGGGCTATACATGCTCCAGGAATATGCCAGGGAGCATGTACTGTTCTGCCTGATACCGGCGTTTTTCATCGCCGGCGCCATGCAGATCTTCATCTCTCAGAGGTCGGTGTTGAGATACCTGGGTAAAGGCGCCAAACAATGGATAGCGTATTCGGTCGCGGCAGTGTCCGGGACCATCCTTGCGGTGTGTTCGTGCACCGTCCTCCCGCTCTTCATGGGGATATACAAGCGTGGAGCGGGCCTGGGGCCGGCGTGCGCCTTCCTATACTCGGGGCCGGCAATCAACGTGCTGGCGATAATCCTGAGCGCCAGGATCCTCGGATGGCAGATGGGGTTGGCGAGAGCCATAGGCGCGGTCCTGTTCTCGCTCGTGATAGGAGTACTCATGTCCGCCATTTTCAAGGGCGAAGAATCTGAAAGGCAGAAGGGGTTCGAGAGGTCCCCCGCGGCGGAACCGGGGGATCGCAGCCTGGGGCGGGTATCCGCGTACTTCGGCAGCCTGGTCGGAATACTGATATTCGCAGCCTGGGGTAAGCCCGCGCAGAGGATCGGTTTCTTCTACGAGGTGTGGCGGATCAAGT
>JAHDPS010000258.1 GCA_018434225.1 Bacillota bacterium | reverse complement strand
TGAGTGCTGCGGCCTCTTCCAGTCTTACAACCGTTGGGTCCTCGCCCTTGGAACCATGACTCCGTCCATCATCTCCTAATTCCGCCGTGGTCATAGCCGCAAGCATATCTTCGGTAGGTAATGTGAGAGTATCGCTTCTCAAGTCAATGGTTTCCATGTGTCGACCCCCGCTCATTCAATATGGTGACGTCGCTCAAATGGGAAGAGATCTTGCCCCAATCGTCCGGTCCCCAATCGTCCGGTCCCCTATCGTCCGACGCAAAAAACATGCCACGTGCGAGCACAACCCGCAGAAGTGGCACTGAGGGGTCCGGCATATTGCCAATTCGGTCCTGCCTTTTCCGAGTGGGTCAAGGATGACGCTCGGAGGCCATCACATTGCTCGAGGGGCCCCTGAGGATCGTTAGAGGAGTGACCGAGGATTTACTGGTGTTGCGTTCGTTGCATGCAACGTCTCGGGTTGCGTTGCACGCAACACCCTAGGATTCTATGCTCTTAAGCCATCGCCACAAGGTCGTGCGATGTATTCCGAGGATTTCGGCGGCTTTGCCCTTATTGTTGCCCGCCAACTTGATCGCACTATCAATAGCCTCATGAGATAGCCTGCCACTATGTTCCACACGGGTATGCTCCACACCGGCATTGCGCGCAAAACTATCCCTGGATAGGACCGCATTTTCCCCGAGAAGACCGTGAATCTGCTCGGCGGTTATGACAGAATTCGGATCTGACATTACTGCAATTCGCTCTATTAGATTCTGAAGCTCCCGCATATTCCCCGGCCATGAATACCTCTCCATTATGTCAAAAGCTGTCCTTGACAACGAGAGATTCTTGTTCCCAGCCATCATCCCGAGAAACTCTTCCGCCAGTATATGAATATCCTCCGTCCGCTCACGCAATGGAGGCAACTGCAATCTCAGGACATTGATCCTAAAGAACAGGTCCTCACGAAAAGTGCCCTTCGCAACGAGATAGCCCAAGTTCCTATTCGTGGCAGCGATTATCCTTACATCGATTGGGATGATCTTATCGCTTCCTAATCGCATTACGCTTCTTTCCTGCAGCACCCTCAATAGGCGCCCCTGCAATGCCAGGGGTATCTCGCTAATCTCGTCGAGGAAAATCGTGCCGCCATGCGCAAGTTCGAAAAGGCCTGGTTTACCCTGTTTTCTTGCCCCGGTAAAGGCCCCTTCTTCATAACCAAATAGCTCACTCTCCAAGATACTCTCCGGTAAAGACGCGCAGTTTACGCCCACGAATGGACCATTTCTCCTTGTGCTCTCGTTATGCATACCTTGCGCGAACAATTCCTTTCCGGTTCCCGTTTCCCCCATTATCAATATGGTGGAATTTGTCCTGGCAAACTTATATGCCAATGCCAAAGCCGTCTTAATCTCCCTGCTCTTGCCGCTAATATCATCCAGCGCATACTTAGCGAATAATCCCTTAGTGTACAATTTGTTTCTGATCTTTGTTTCAGCTTCTCGGACAATCTTGGCATCCTGCAAAATCGCTATTGCGCCTATGATCCTCCTGTTAAGAACTACGGGGACTCGGTGATAGACGATAGTTGTCATGCCTATTGCTATTACATCATCCCAGTATTCTTGACCTGTCGATAATACGTCTGATAGATTTTCCAATATGGGGAATGCGTCTCTAATGTGCCTGTTCACAGGCATTGAGCCACACTGCATTAGACGCAACGCAGGAAGATTTGCCGACGAGATTATTCCTTTCTCATTGATTGCTATATAGCCGTCGCGGGAATGATCCAGGATCGCACGTACTTCTTCGGCCTTTCGCCGTTCCGACAACAACGCGGATAGTAAAGACTTTGCTTCCTCGTAAGCACGATAGATGGCTTCCGGGGAAGACTCGACGAATACCGAATTCAGTCCTTGCTCCCGGGCGAATATGCATTGGGACGTTCCCCCGATTATTACTTCCACGCCTTTTTCCTTCAGTTCCAGTATTCTATCCCTCACTTGGGTATAATCCCTGATAAACACTTGGAGCAAGTCAATATCCTTAAACAGGGGATTGAACGCTTCGAGGCCGTGCACGAGATTGTTGTATCCCACAATAGCTATCCTGTTTCCCAGTTTACTCGCCTTGAATATTGCCTTTGCTATATCGGGGGCCGTGATCGTTATCTCAACAACCGGTATAGCGATACACTTCCTAATGAAGTGGGAATCTCCCCGCGCAATGATGATCTTGATGCCTCGGTCCACCAAGAGGTTGGCCTTTTCTATGGCTGTTTCAGCATAACCGACCTCTATCGGAATGTCTTCGCCGATTTCCCTGAAGACACCCCTAGCAAGTGCTGCTACAGATTGCTCTGGGGCTATGAACGCAATCTCTGCTGACAATTCAACCGCCTCCACGCTCCCTTGTCGGTGGGAACAGGTGACCGCCGCCCATCACCAAGTTACGACATGGTTCCGGACTAACCCCTCTATCTCCTGTCTGCACCTGCTACTACCAGGCACGAGACGATACTGCGATGGGGCCGGATGAAGGAGTATATTGACGATAGCCAGAAACTTCAAGAGAATAGAAGCGGACCCGGACGATACAGGAGGATTCATGTCATGGGAAAAGCGGAAATCTACTATTTTTCCGGCACGGGCAATTCTCTTGCGGTAGCGCGGGACGTCGCGCGGCAACTGAATGCCGAGGTCATCCCCGTCGCTCCCTTGGTGGAACGGGAAAGCATCGATAGCGGAGCCGATATCATTGGGTTCGTATTTCCGATCTACGATTTCAAACCCCCTCGGGTCGTCGATAGTTTCATTTCCAGACTCGCGAATATCGACACCAAGTACCTGTTCGGGATATGCACTTACGGGATCGCGCCTTCCCAGTCCTTGAAACACTTCGACAAGACAATAAGGTCCGTCGGCGGGCGCCTGTCCGGGGGATTCGCCGTGGGCATGCCGTTCAATGGGATCGGCTGTGGCATGGTAACTAAGGACCAGCATGCTAGGTTATTCGCGAACTGGAGAGCAAAGTCGGTCGAGGTATGCGAATACGTGAGCGGCGGAAGGCAAGGAAGGATCGAGTCGAGCAGCCTGCTTTACGGCCTCCGTCAGCCTGGATTAATCAGAATGGCGCCCTCGATAATGAGATTCCTCGTCCATGCGTTGTTCAAAGGGGTCCATTCGTTCGCGCTCGTTACCGACGAGCACTGCACCGGTTGCGGAACGTGCGAGCGAATCTGCCCGATGAACAACGTGAAGATAGTAGGGCATAAACCCAAGTGGTCGAACCGGTGCGTGAGTAGCCTCGCTTGTTACCATTGGTGCCCGAACAACGCGATCAGCCTGGGCGGAGTTGACTTGAACATCGCCAGATATCATCATCCGGATGTGATCATTTCAGATATGCTACGGCCGGCAATGCCAGGAACTGAAAGGCCCTGAGTTTACCTGCCGGTAAACGAGGGCAACGCTCGTAACCATGGGTGAAGAGGGAATACGGTTAGATGTTCTCTTCCCGTCAGAATTGGTTATCGATCTAATTCGACTTCGATTGCGGACAGATTCAATGCTTTCCCGCCGACTCTGACTTCAAGAATCTCTTCTCCCTCGACCGCCAGGGATACGAGTATTTCTGACGGTTTCTTCATGGTGTAACCCTGTTCGAAGACAATACTACCGGCCCGACCGCAATCGATCTTACCGTAT
>JAHDPS010000012.1 GCA_018434225.1 Bacillota bacterium | reverse complement strand
TCCACCAAGGAGATAGCGGATCTGATCAGGGACGTGGAGTCGCGCTCCGCGGACGCGGCGCAGTGTGTCAGGAGTACGTGCGAGGAGGCGGCGGCGTCGCTGATGAAGATAGCCGGGACGTTGAGGATATCCGTAGGCAGGTTCAAGACAGGCGCTTGAACCTGCGGCGAACGAACCCCAGCGCGAACGAATTGCACGCGTACATCATGAGGAAGAACGTCGTAGCCAGGACGATGCCCGCTGTGAACGCCGGCTCGACGAGCGTCGCCTCGAATTGCGCTCGGGTGATGCCGACCAGGTGCAGCAGCGGTTTGACGGACAGGTACCTCGACGCCATGAGTGCGTACACCATCTGGCGGAAGGTGAAGCCGAGGAGGTGGGGGACGAGGACGAGCCACCCCCAGAAACACATGGTGAAGAAGGCGAAAAAAAGGATCATGTTCAACGCCCGGGATCGCGCCGGTCCCGGCCAGCCAAAGCCCAACGCGAAAGAGCCGATGAGCAGTAAGTAGGCCACGGCCTCCCCCGCCTGGTATATCACTCCTATCAGGAGCGAGCTGACGGCCACGTGCCTTAGGCGGTAACCGAACCCACCGTTCAGTATCGCCGTCGTCGTCGGACAGAAGTACTTGAGCCATTTGAAGGGGCCGGGGAGCGCGCGGCCGGCTACGTACATGAGCGCGCATAGCAGGGCAAGGAGAGCCGTACGCGCCAGCATCCGTGCGTGTTTGTCGACGTCGATAGCCTCCACGAGCATCACCTGCCCTGCGGCACAGGCTATGCCAAACCGTTCCTCCCGGTGCCAGTCTGCGGATTTCCATAAAATCTGTAATGAAGATGTCGATACATACATTGAAAGGGGGTCTTCCTCGCCCGTGGACCGGCGAGGAAGGGAAGCAACATGGCAGGCTTTAGCATCTGGCACATGTTTCTGCTGGTGTTCGCAATAGGGGCCACGTTCGGCGCCATTCGAGGGATGCTGATCGCGGCGCGGGTGTGCCGGCTGACGGAGGGGATCAGGGGCATGGGCGAGACGAAAGACATGTCCGTCCGCGTTCCCGTCGAGGGCAATGACCGGATCTCGCTCCTCGGGCGGGAAATCAACCGGATGCTCGAGGCGATGGAGAGGTCCCAAGCCGAACTGAGGAAACGGGAGGCTCAATTCCGCAGTTTCAGCGAAAACGTCCTCGATCTGATCACTCAGGTGAGCCCGGAGGGCAAATGCCTATACGCCAGCCCGTCACACAGGACGGTCCTTGGATACGATACCGTCGACCTGGTTGGAGCGTCCATTCTGGATCTGATTCACCCCGGCGATAGGTCGAGTGTCGCCGCGGTCGTGGAGAATGCCGCCGGCGGCGCCGCGGGGACGCGAGTGGAAGCCCTGGTGAGGCACGCCAACGGCGATTATCTTTGCCTCGAATGTGAGGGTAGTCCGCTGCTCGACGATAGAGGTGAGCGTTGTGCCGTGCTGGTGAGCAGGGACATCACCGAGCACAAGCGAGCCGACGAAGCAATGACCCACAGGTTGGCCCTGGAACAGGCCGTGGCTCAGGTCGGCATGGGTCTCATGGCCGAGGTGTCCCCGGACCCCGGAGCGATGCTGGGTATCCTCGGGAAGGTGCTCCGAGTGGACACGGCCTGGGTGCTCCTTGACAAGGGTAGTGGAGAAAGGTTCGGCCTGGAATACGCCTGGCCGCAACGTACAACCGGGCCGAATCCCCACCCGCGGGAGATAGGCGCACAGGCGCTCGCCTGGCTGTTGCGCCGTTTGCGCGACAGAGAGAGCGTCGCCATACCCGACCTGAAGTCTCTGCCCGTCGATGCTGCCGGCGAATGCCGGCTATTGTGGTCGCGGGGGATTCGTTCCGCGGTCGTGCTGCCCATGTCTTACGTGGGCAAAATGATTGGATTCGTGGGATTCGGAGACACGAAGGGAACGAGGGATTGGCCGGATGAGGACGTGCGCCTCCTCGGGGCCGCGTGCGAGATGATATCCGGGTACATCCAGCGGAAACGCGGCGAGGACGCCCTTCGCGAGAGCGAGGAGCGTTACAGGTTCCTTATCGAGAACCAGGACGAGGGGATCGTGATGCTCGATCTGGAAGAGAAGTTCACCTTCGCGAATCCGTCCGCAATGGAGGCGTTCGGCCTTCTTCCCGGAGGGCTTATCGGGCGGAGTCTAGGTGATTTCATGGATGCCGACAACTTCAACATCATACTGAAGAACACGGAGATGAGACGGAAGGGGCTTAAGACCACCTACGAAGTGGAGATCACGAGCTCCAGCGGCCGGCGACGCATCCTGTTGCTTACGGGCTCCCCGAGATTCGACGCGGAGGGCAGACTGATCGGGACGTTCGGTATCTTCCGCGACATCACGGAGCAGAAACGGGCCGAGGCCGAGATCAGGTACCTGAGCTTCCATGATAGACTCACCGGCCTGTACAACAGGGCCTTCTTCGAGGAAGAGCTCCGCCGCATCAACGGCCGGAGGAACCTGCCCATCAGCATCATCATGGGTGACGTGAACGGCCTGAAGCTCGTGAACGACGCGTTCGGACATCACGAAGGAGACCGCCTTTTGGTCGAGATCGCCCGGGCGCTCAAGTCCTGTTGTCGCAGTGACGACGTAGTGGCGCGCTGGGGAGGGGATGAATTCGTCATTGTACTTCCCAAGTGCGCGCAACAGACCGCGATGGACGTATGCGATAGAATAAGGCAATACTGCCACGAGTTCGGCGGAAAGCCCCTTCAGATGAGTATAGCCCTGGGCGCCGTCACGAAGGTGGACCCGGAGGAGAGTCTATCCGACCTCCTCAAGGAGGCCGAGGATAGGATGTACCGCAACAAGCTCCTCGAGAGCAAGAGCACGAGGAGCTTGATGTTCGGGTCGCTGCAGAAGACCCTGCGGGAGAGGAGCCACGAGACCGAAGAGCACGCTCAACGGCTCCGGAAGATGTCGGTGCATATAGGAAGGGCGCTATCACTGTCCGACAGTAAACTCGACGAACTGTCGCTTCTCGCCGCGCTTCACGATATCGGCAAGATCGCGATTCCCGACAGCATCTTGCTCAAGGCCTCCAATCTTTCTCGCGAGGAATGGGAGACAGTGAAGAGGCATCCCGAAATCGGGTACCGGATCGCCGCATCATCGCCGGAGATGGCGCCGATCGCGGAGGCCATTCTCAGCCACCACGAGAGATGGGACGGGACCGGCTACCCTCAGGGGTTGAAGGGCGATCAGATACCCCTGATATCGAGGATCATCGCGGTTGCGGACGCGTACGACACCATGACTCACAGGCGACAGTACAAACAGCCCGTCGACGGAGAGGTGGCGATGGAGGAAATCCGCCGCAACAGCGGAGGGCAATTCGACCCTGAGGTCGTGGAGGCGTTTCTCGAGGTATTCCCCGAGATCGATGACCCTCCGCCGACTGAATCCATCCCCTAGTTTACATGGGCATCACCATGGTCCCCGTTTCCTGGTACCGCACGTGCCACGACAGGGCGTCCCGCAGTAGGTGGGGGGTATGGCCGCCGGCGCGCTCGGCCTCGGAAACGTAATCCATCAGCAAGGGCCTGAAATCCGGGTGCGCGCAGTTCCGAATGATCGTCCTTGCGCGCTCCCTCGGCGCCAGACCGCGAATATCCGCCAACCCCTGCTCGGTCACGATGATGTGCACGTCATGCTCCGTGTGATCCACGTGCGATACCATCGGTACCACGGACGAAACGCTCCCCCCCTTTGCCGTCGACCCCATCGCGAAAATCGTCAGGTGCGCGTTGCGGGAGAAATCCCCGGAGCCGCCTATGCCGTTCATCATCCTTGAACCCAGTATGGTGGTGGAATTCACGTTGCCGTATATGTCCGCCTCAATGGCGGTGTTCATCGCGATGCAGCCCAGCCTTCGAATTACCTCCGGGCTGTTGGATATCTCCTGCGGCCTGAGGACGATCCTGTTCCTATACTCCTTCATCCCGGCATACATGCCCGGCAACCTGCTCGGCGAGACGGTGAGCGATGTGGCGGAGGCGGATCTTATCTTTCCCGCGTCGAGCAGGTCGAGCGCCGAGTCCTGTATGACCTCGGAGTAGAGTGTCATTCCCTCGAAATCGGAGTCGAGCAGGCCGGCGAGCACCGCGTTCGCCACGCTTCCGACCCCGGATTGCAGG
>JAHDPS010000188.1 GCA_018434225.1 Bacillota bacterium | reverse complement strand
GGAAGAGCACCTTCTGCGCCTTTTCGGTGAATCTACCGAACATCTTGAATCCCCTCCCATCAAAACTGTGATGATAAACCTATAGGCCCGCCGTCTTCAGCCTGTCCCTGACCAGGGCGGCCCTCTTGATGTCTCGTTCCCCTTGCGACATTTCGCGCCCCTCGAGATTCTGCAGGAAAGCCGGCCTCGTAACCACCAATAATTCGTTGATAGCCTTCCGCGACAGGCCCTTTATGACCCCTGCTTCAGCTCCCAGTCTGACCTCCGACCACAATCTCAAAGCTTCCTCGGATGATAGGACCCTCGCGGTTCTCAGTACGCCGTACGCCCTCCACACCCTGTCCTCGAGCTGCTCCCTCGCCTGCGCCACCAGTAGCATTCTGGCCTTCCGCTCCTGCTCGATAATCTGCCCCGATATGCCCAGGAGGTTGTTCACTACCTCCGCCTCGGCTTGGCCGAGGGTAATCTGGTTCGAGACCTGGAACACGTTTCCGCCGGCCTCCGTCCCTTCGCCATAAAGGCCCCTGACGGCGACGCCGAGCTTGCCTATCGCCTGCAGAACCCTCCCCGCCTGATTAGTCGCGACAAGCCCTGGAAGGTGCATCATCACCGACGCCCTCATGCCGGTGCCGACGTTGGTGGGGCAGGCGGTCAGGTATCCGTGCTGGGCCGAAAACGCGTAGTCCAGGAACGATTCGAGCACGTCGTCCACGCCGTTCGCGAGAACGTAGGCCTGCTGCACCTGTAACCCCGAGAAGAGGCACTGGATTCTCAGGTGATCCTCCTCGTTGACCATGATGCTGACGGCCTCGTCGTCCCTCAGGATCACCGCCTTCCCAGCGGGATCCTGGGCATGCTGCGGGCTGATCAAATGCTTCTCAGTGAGAACCTGCCTTTCCAGCGCGGGTATGTCGTTCATATGCTCGATCTCGAATGACCCCCAGCCCCCGCCCTGGTTCAGCGCGTCGACGGCGGCCTTCACCTCCGCTATCAGCGGTTCCGCCGAGGACCTCGTCATCATATGGGGAAACGGGTAGCGTTTCAGGTTTCGCGCCAGCCTGATCCTGCTGGAGATGACGACGTCGGACTCGGGACCCGAGCCATCCATCCAATCGGGAGACGATCTCTTCAAGATGTCGTCCAGCACGATGTCATACCCCCCATTATGGAACGCCCCATCATGGAGCCGCTATCGCATGGTCTTTTCCACATCTCGGATCATATCGCGGATCGTGGCCGCTTTTTCGTATTCCTCCGCCTGGATCGCGCCGGCGAGCTGTGCGCGTAGGTCGTCGAGATGACGCCTGGCCGCGGCGCCCTGGTCGCCCTTCGCGGGCACCTTGCCCACGTGCCTGTCGGATCCGTGAATCCTTCTCAACAACCCCTCGAGTGGCTTCTGAAACGCCTCGTAGCAGTTCCCGCAACCCAGCTTTCCAATCCGGGCGAAATCCTCGTAGGTCAGACCGCACACGGAGCAGCGCGCCCCCTTCTGGACGGCGATCGCGCGTGGATCGGCGGCCTCCGCACCGAGCATCGCAGACAGGAGGCTGTTCACCGAAAATGGTTGGAGGAAGATGTTGAGTTCTCCTTTCGACGTAGCGCACTCCTGGCATAGATGGCTCTCCGACTTCTGACCGTTCACTATTTTCTGTACGTGGACTGTGGCGGGACGCTTCCCGCACTCTTCGCACAACAATTCAGTCTCCCCCTCCATCGGCGGGTGTCGATATCCTTGCCAATCCGAGCAGCATGGCACGAAACAACGCCGCCCTTACAATGTCCCGGTAATCTCTGCTCACAACAGAGATGCCGTCGCCGATCGCCTCTTTCAGGATGACCGCTTCCCTCGAAGATACGAGACCCTCTTCCTCCAGCAGATCGATGTAATCCTCGGCCTTGGCCCTCGGCAGCGAATCCGGTATCCTGGATCTGACCATCTCCACGAGGTCCTTCTCGGGACCGAATTCCTTGCGCACAATCCTGATGTATCCACCGCCGCCCCTTCTGCTCTCGATAAAATACCCGCGCTCCACCCTGAACCTGGTATCGAGCACGTAGTTGATCTGGGACGGCGCGCAGCCCAATTGCTCGGCGAGGCTGTTGCGCTGGATCTCGGCCACGCCCTCGGCGCTCCTTAGCACCTCTTTGATGTATTCCTCTATTGCGTCACATAGATTCCTCATGTTCGCACCAGCCATATCGCGGATCTTGTTTTTGACTAACTTTGACCTTCATCACGATAATACACCGCCCGAAACCTTCATCTCAAAATCCCCCTGGCACCATCCGGCATCCGATCCTGCCTTGTAGGGTCACGGACGCAAACGATCGGCAGGTATCTCCATATATCTCGATGGATCTAGAGCGGGCTCAAACGACCGAGACCAGGATGCACTTGAGGTAGTAACTCTCGGGGGCCGCGAGAACGAACGGGTGGTCCTTGGCCTGGGTGCGCTTCTCTATCACGCGACCCG
>JAHDPS010000172.1 GCA_018434225.1 Bacillota bacterium | reverse complement strand
TCGCACCGGGCCGGCGCGCCGGCGCACTCGCCGGACGAAATGCCTGCGCCACTATGCGTATAGATTGAACAAATGGTAGCACCCACGCTAACACCTGTCAACGCCGCTTCCCCCGCCGTGTCATCGGACTGTGATATTGTCAGCAAGGCTCCGACAGAGGTTTTAGGCGCGCGTGTTTTATGTGTGCGTCTGCGCATTCACTCGTGCGCATTCAATTGGGTCATCCGTCTTGCCCGCCGGATACCTCTGTCCTCGCGCACCTGTCGGCGGATATCACGGTCTCAGGGGCAACCCCATGGCTGTAGATCACACATGGTGACATAAACCTGTCGCTGGGGGTCACAATACCAAGAACTGTTAAGGCAGATCTGTCGGCAAAACCCACACATGCGATATCGGCCAAGCTACGCTACAACACTCGTCGCGACAAAGCCAGTGCGCCACCACACGCATCGAGCCTATTAGTGCGTAGGACAGCATATTCCCGGCCGATGCGTGCGCTACAGCATGGATCGCGGCGGAACCCGTGCGCTACAGCACGCATTGAGTCGATCCGTGTGTAGGAACAGCATATTCTTGGTGAATCACTGCGCCACAGCAAACATCGCGGCAAGATCCGTGCGCCACAGCACGCATAGACCCGATCCGTGTGTAGGAGAAGCATATTGTCGACGGACCCGTGCGCTACAGCATGGATCGCGGCGGGATCCGTGCGCTACAGCACGGGTCCGGATTTAGGAAGGGCTCGCGCACCGGATACCTCGTTCCCGCGCGCAACCGTCAGTGGATTTCACGGCCTCTCGAGCCGGCTCGTCGCCAGATCCCACACCTGGGTACATAAACCTGTCGGTGGACATCACACTCCCACGCCCCGCCGAGATAGATCCGTCGCCAGATCCCACACCTGGTGGTAATATCCTGGCGCTTGAGATCACACCGGCGAGCACTGTTGACATAAATCTGTCGGGGGAACCCACGCAGGCGATATCCGCACAAGGGGTTGACGCGGAATCCGATCCCAATCTGCGGGTCGCAAATTCGGGCCCGTGTGCCTCAAATACCTCGTATGCAAGGAATATGCCGTGCTTGACGGCCTCTTCAAAGTCGAGTAGAATGGGATTGCGATTCACCAAGTCATAGGTTTCGGGAAGCGTGGGCGTGTGGCTCAGTGGGAGAGCGTTCGGTTCGCATCCGAAAGGTCGCGGGTTCGAATCCCGCCACGTCCACCAATCTTCTTGCCGCGGGGTGAAAATCCGGGATGAAGGACCTGCTTTGCGACGGCTTCCAGGAGGCTGTGAGTGAGTACCTCGTCCGGCACCGTAGCATCATGGATGTTGAGTCGAAGCTCCAGGAATCCACTGCGAGAGTGAATAGAGCGATCGCCAAGGCGGTAACGTCTTGTGGGTGCATAAGGATCGCGGCGGAGAAGCAGCGGGTACCTGAGGATGTCTCGCTGCAAGACCTCAAGAGATACTTCGGCACACACTTGCAGGGAGACCTTTGCGAGCACTGCAAGGAGGTCGTGGAGAGCGAGATCGGCGCGACGTTGTTCTACCTTGCGGCATTATGCAACACCCTCAACCTCAACCTTTACGACATCCTCATCACTGAGAACAAGAAACTCGGCGCGCTTGGGATGTTCAACTTCTCCTGATTCCCTGGGATTCTTCAGATATTGTCTCGTCTTGCACAGTGTGTTTGGATCTATCGTGGCCGGGTGACAGACCCCGGCCACAAATAATTCCCCGCACCACAGAGCGCGGTCCCTTTCACTGCGCGCGGCGGGTCGCACGGGCTTCTATCCGATGGCCGCCTCGAATGCTTCCTCCACGCTCTTCACCGCGTGTATTCTCGCACCCTGCGCCTCGAAGCCGTCGTGATCCCCAATCGAGGAGGCATCACCCTCCGGGAGAATGATGCTCCTGAAACCCATCCTTACGGCCTCCGCCACCCTCGGACCGGCGCGGCCGACCTCCCTGACGTCCCCGCCCAGGCCGACTTCGCCCAGCACCACGGCATCCTCGCCGACCGGCCTGTCGCGAAGGCTCGAGCAGATGGCGACGGCCACCGCGAGGTCCACGGCCGGCTCAGTCACCTCGAGGCCGCCGGCGACCTTGACGTAGGCGTCCTGCGACCCGAGGCTCAACCCCGCGCGTTTCTCCAGTACGGCCGCGATAAGGCACACGCGGTTATGGTCCAGTCCGCTCACAGTCCTGCGCGGCGACCCGAACAGCGACGGAGTGACGAGCGCCTGCACCTCGATCAACACGGGTCTCGTCCCCTCGACGCACGGCACCACCGCCGATCCGCTGCCCATCCGGCTCCTCTGCCCGAGGAACACACCGGAGGCGTTCACCACGTCCGCCAGCCCTGAACCCTTCATCTCGAATACGCCGATCTCGTTCGTGGACCCGAACCTGTTCTTCACCGCTCTCACGATCCGGTATGACTGGAAACGCTCCCCCTCGAAGTACAGAACAGTGTCCACCATGTGTTCGAGGAGCTTCGGCCCGGCGAGATCTCCCCCCTTTGTCACGTGCCCAACGACGAACACCGGCACGTCGTCGCGTTTCGCCAGCCTGAGGAGCCGAGCAGCGCACTGCCTTATCTGCCCGACGCTCCCCGGGGCGGACATGATGTCCGGATCCCACATCGTCTGGATCGAGTCGACGACCACCAGGTCAGGAGACAACCCGGCAATGTGCTGTTCGACCTGGCCGATGTCCGTCCCGGAGAACACAAAGAGGCCCTCAGGGGTCGCGCCCAGTCTCTCGGCCCTCAGCCTGATCTGGCCGGCCGATTCCTCGCCGGACACATACAGCGCCTTCCCCGTGCCACCCGCGTGACCACAGACCTGGAGCAGGAGGGTCGATTTGCCTATACCCGGGTCTCCGCCGATCAATACCAGCGACCCCCTGACTATCCCGCCGCCGAGGACGCGATCCAGCTCGCCCGAGCCCGACGAGGCGCGGGTATCTCCAGCCGATTTAATCGAGGAAATAGAAACGGGGGACGAGGACCCCAATTCGGTACGGTCCCGCCCCCGAGTCTCAACGTGTTCCGCAAGCGTGTTCCAGCCGCCGCAACCGGGGCATCTGCCCAGCCATCTCGGACTTTCGTAACCGCAATTCTCGCACACAAACGCCGATCTCGCTCTACCCACACCAGCACCCCCGCGGCCACCGGCGCCCAACGTTAAGCGCCTCTTTACTTCGCCTCCGGGGAGCCGGCTACCTCCTTGCCCACTTCTTCGGCATCTCCACCGGGCCTTTTCCTCGAACGGCCCTTTTTCGACGGTGCGTTCTTGGAGCCCTTCTGGGAGAACAAGATGTTCCCCGCCTCATCCAACGAGGCCACGGCTGTATCGCCCGGACCGACTTTGCCCTGGAGGATCGCCTCGGATAGTCCGTCCTCCAGCAGGCGCTGGATGGCCCTCCTCAGCGGCCTGGCCCCGTACACGGGGTCCATGCCCTCCTTCAAAAGCTTCTCCTTCACCTGTTCAGTGACATCGAGATTGATCCCATTCTCGGCCACTCTCCGGGCGACCTGGCTTATCATCAAGTCCACGATCATCCCGAGCTGTTCCTC
>JAHDPS010000106.1 GCA_018434225.1 Bacillota bacterium | reverse complement strand
GGTGGATGGATACTGTGGTCTATTCGCTCGTCTCACGGACGCCTTGACGGGGAGGTGAGAATGCTGATTCAACTCCGCGATTACCAGCGCGAAGCCGTTGGGGCGATCCTGGCCGAGTATGCGAGAGGCGTCACCAGGCAGCTCGTGGTGCTGCCGACCGGAACAGGGAAGACCATCATATTCTCCAAAGTCATTGCCTCTTTCGGCGAAGGGGCCCTCGTGTTGGCCCACAGGGACGAGCTGATAGAACAGGCTGTAGACAAGATGCTTTTGGTTTGGCCTGATGCCGATATCGGAGTGGTGAAGGCGGGCAGGAATGAGCTCGGTCACAAGGTCACGGTGGCGAGCGTTCAGACTCTCGCTCATAAGAAACGCTTGAACCAGCTTGTGGACGCCTGCCGGGGGCGGCTTCGGGTCACGGTGGTGGATGAGGCCCATCACGCGATAGCTTCGCAATGGCTGGCCGCGCTGAGGGCTTTGTATGGAGGCCCGAAAAACCTTCTATTGGGATTCACCGCGACCCCGAACCGGGCGGACAAGTTGGGCCTTGGTTCCATATTCCAGAAGGTAGTGTATCAGAAAGGCATTCTTGAAATGATCGGCCCGGGCTACCTTGTAAAGCCAAACGGAGTCAGCATCAAGACCAACACTGACATATCCCAGGTGAAGGAGAAGGAGGGTGATTTCAGAGAGTCGGCCCTGCAAAACGTGATAAACACCGCGAACCGCAACCAGCTCATTGAAGAAGCGTTCAGTCAATACGCGCCCCAGCGAAAGGCAATAGTCTTCACAGCAGGCATAAAACACGCTCACGATCTGGCGGGGGTGTTCAATGCTTCAGGCACTCCGGCCGCCGCGCTGGACGGCTCGATGGGGCCTTCTGAACGAAGGCGGATCGTGCAGAACCTGAAGTCGGGAGCCATCCAGGTGCTGGCCAACTGCGGCGTGCTGACTGAGGGCTTCGATGAACCATCGGTTGACTGTATTGTGCTCGCAAGACCCACGAAGTCTCAGAGTCTCTACATTCAGCAAATCGGAAGGGGGTTGAGGCCGTACCCATCAAAGCGTGACTGCCTTGTGATTGATGTCGCCGATCTTTCCGGACGGCACCGTTT
>JAHDPS010000195.1 GCA_018434225.1 Bacillota bacterium | reverse complement strand
TGGCTTTCAGCAGCGTGCTTTTGCCCGCGCCATTGTTCCCGATGAGAGCCACGATCTCGCCGCTATCGATCCCGAGAGAGACATCCACCAGAGCATGGGCCTTCCCGTAGTGGACGTTAAGTCCTTGAACGCTCAGCATGGGCTCTCTTAAACCCCTTCCCAAGGTAGGCTTCGATGACCTGTTCGTTGGCCTGGATCTCCTTAGGCCTGCCCTCCGCAATCTTCTGGCCGTGGTCGAGGACAACTATGTTATCCGAAATCTCCATGATCACGGTCATGTTGTGTTCGATTATCAGTACGGTCTTCCTCAACTCGTCCCGGATCCAGCCGATCCGCTTCATCAGGGACTCGGTCTCGCCGATGTTCAACCCAGCCGCGGGCTCGTCCAGAAGCAGGATCTCCGGATCCGCCGCCAGGGCGCGCACGATCTCCAGTTGCCGCTGCTGCCCGTATGGCAGATTGCAGGCCAGTTCGTTTTCGAGCGTCGCGAGCCCAAATTGAGCGAGGATGTCCCTCGCCCTCTCCCTCGTATCCCCCATTTCCCTCGCGGCAGACACAGGGTTGAAGAGCACAGCCCCAATCTCCGCTCGGGTCCGGCTGTGGAACCCGACGACAACATTGTCCAGCACGGTCATGCCCGCGAAGACGCGGCTGTTCTGGAAGGTCCGACAAATACCCAGGCTGACAATCTGGTGAGGTGCGAGGCCATTCAAGAGCCGCCCCTTGAAGTGCGCTTCTCCCGAGGTGATGCCATCTATCCCCGTCACCAGGTTGAATATGGTGGTCTTGCCCGCCCCGTTTGGCCCAATTATGGCCGATACCTGTCGTTCCCTGACCTCAAGGCTCACGTCGGAGACCGCGACCAGCCCGCCGAATCGCTTTGTCACATTCTTCAGCTCAAGAAGCGGCACCCTTCGCACCCCCTTCCCCGGCAGATACGCCCGGCGCCCCGTGCGTAACCTTTGCCACCAGCAGCCGGAAGGCAGGCACCAGGCCCCCGGGGCTTACGACCATGACGATCGTCAGCAGCGCCCCCACCCACAGCATCCGGTACATCGCGAAAGCCCGGGTGACCTCCGGCAGCACGTAGACAATCAGGGCGCCCAGGATCGGGCCGCCTACTGTCGCCATACCCCCTACTGCCGGCATGGCAAAAATGAGGAAGGACTCCATTACCCTGAACGCATCCGGTGAGACAAACGCTATATAGACCGCGAAGAAACTGCCCGCTATACCGGCCATCGCGGCTCCCAAGACAAATGCCTGCACCTTGTAGCGGGCAATGTTGATCCCCATGGCCGATGCGGCAACATCATCCTCGCGAATGGCCGCCCAAGCTTTGCCCACTCGAGACCCCGCCAAAGCGCGAATGCAGGCTATCGCGATCAGAAGGAAGGTGAGGATCGTATAATAGTAGGGGAGAATGCCCTTGAAGACATACCCTCCGATTGCGGGAGCCGGGATCCCGGGAAGCCCCATCGGCCCGCGGGTGAGTCTCACCCAACATAACAGGGTCAGGCGCACGAGTTCGCTGAAGCCCATCGTGGCAATGCCCAGGTACAGTCCCCTGAGACGCAGCGTTGGCAGGCCGAGAAGAAAGCCAAAGAATCCAGCCATTGCTCCGGCGGCAGGCACGGTCAACCAGTAGGAGACCTTGAGCCGAAGCATGAGGAGGGCCGTCGTGTAGGCGCCTATCGCGTAAAAGCCCGCCTGTCCGAGATTGATCTGGCCCGCGTAACCGTACACGAGGTCAACACTGAACGCCAGCAGCATGTACACGATAGCCATCACAATGACGTGCATCCAGTACCGGTTGGCGATCACGAACGGTAGACAGAGAGAAATCGCCAGAAGGAGCAGGGATGGCAGGCGCCGCCTCATACCTTGCCGCCCCCTTTGCCCGCCTGGATCAGCCCGGATGGCATGAACAGTAGGGTGAAGAGCAGCACCAGAAAGGCAAATCCGTCTCTGAAGGCGGAGGAAATGTACGCGGCCCCGAGGGTCTCCACTACCCCGATCAATATCCCGCCGAGCATCGCCCCTTGCATGCTGCCGATACCCCCAAGCACAGCCGCGGAGAAGGCCTTGATGCCCGCCGTGTTTCCCATCAGAGGGTATACCGCGTCAAAGTATATCCCCACCAGAAGGCCGCCCACGGCGGCTAGGGCGGAACCTATTGCGAAAGTCAGCGCGATAGTCTGGTCCGTGTCTATTCCCATGAGCCGCGCCGCCGCCGCATCCTGCGATGTCGCGCGGATCGCGAGGCCCCGAATGGACCTGGTGGCGAATAGCACCAACGCGAGCATGCACCCCGTAGCCACGAGGGCAATCGTCAATTGGAGGGTCGACACGTAGAGCGGCCCGATTCTTATTACGGTGTGGAAAGCGCTCAACCCTACGGGGTGGGTCTCAGTCCCCCAGATTATCTGCGCCAGGGTCTGAAGAAAGATGGACACACCGATGGCGCTTACCAGCATCGCATCCAGAAAGCCACGGCCCGCGTTCTTCCTGATTGGCCTGTACGCCACAGAATCAATGGCGATCCCGATGACACCCGTGATGACCATGGACATCAGCATGGCAGCCACGACGTGCACCTTGAGGGAGTTGATGGCCAGCCAGCCCAGGAAAGACCCCAGCATGAAGATCTCCCCGTGGGCATAATTGATGAATCCCAGCAGGCCGAACACCATTGAATATCCCAGTGCAATCAGCGAATAGATAAGTCCAATGACGAGACCGTTGATCAATTGCTGAAGTAGCTGAGCAATAGCCATCACCCCCCGTTTACACGGCCTGGCAGAGCGGATAGCCGCCTCTGCCAGGCCGAGGATCTGGGTCTACTTCTTGTAGATCTGGAACTTCCCGTCCTTGACAATCAGCTCTATGGGCTTCTTGATGACGTCTCCGTTCGAATCGAAGGAGATTGCGCCGGTCACGCTCTTGACATCCTTCAATGTTGTAAGGTAGTTCTTGATCGCTTCGCGGTCTGTGCCGCCGTTCTTCATCGCCTCGGCTATAACGGCCAGGGCGTCGTATCCATACCAGGCATAGGCACCCGGGACGGCCTTGTAGCGGGCATCATATTCCGACACGAAATCCTTCACCATGGGATCGTCCACGACCGGGTGGAAGAACGCGTTGATTCGCAGGCCTTCAGTAGCCGGCCCACCCAGTTTGATGAGGGATTCCTCATAGAGGGCGTCAACGCCGAAGAACGGAGGCGTCCAGTCAACAGCCTTGGCCTGCTTGCAGATCAGGGCAGCCTCATTGTAGAGCCCCGCAATGAACACCGCATCGGGTTTCACGGCCCTGACCTTGGTAATGATCGGGCTGAAGTCCTTCGTCTCGCCGAGGTAGTACGACTCAACCGCGGCGACCTTTCCGCCCCCGTCGACGACGCTCTTCTGCACGGTGTCCTTAAGTCCGAGGCCATAGTCGTCGTTCTCATACAGAATGGCAATCGACTTGTAGCCCTCGTTCAGCATCCACTTTGCCACGAAGTCCCCCTGAAAGGCGTCCGTGGGGATGACCCGGAACGTATACGGTCCGGCATCAGTGACGGCAGGGGCACTGGAGCCAGGGCTGACTTCGACCACGCCCGACCTGTTGTAGATAGGGGCGCCAGCAAGGGTACAGCTGGAGTTGTAGTGGCCGACGACCGCAAGGACCTTCGTGTCGTTAGACAGCTTGTTCGCCACGTTCGCAGCCTGTTTCGGATCGGAGGCGTCGTCTTCAACGACTATCTCTATCTGCCTGCCCTTGATGCCGCCCGCCTTGTTGATCCGTTCGACGGCGATCCTCACGCCACGCTCGATGTCCTGGCCCGACTGGGCGCACGAACCCGTCATCGGCCCAGCGATGGCTACCACGAGATTCTCCGGTTTCGCCTGCGGACTCGGAGCGGGCGTGGACGGAGCGGGAGGAGTGGCAGGCTTCTCACCGCCCTGGCCACCGCAGCCCGAGAGTAGCAGAACACCGATCGCAAGCACGACAACGATCCCCACAAACCTCTTCAATCCCTCCAACCCCCTTTGTGTTTTTTGCCTCTCTCTCGACGACGGATTCATCGATCATAGTACAGGAGGAACTCATAGGGATGCGGCCGGTTGGCAACTGGGTATACTTCATTCTTGAGCTTCATCTTGACCCAGTCATCTGCGAACATCGGATCGAAAAGGCCGTCAGAACTCAGATAGCCGCTATCGTGTCGCAGGGCTGACAAGGCCTCCTCGAAGGATGCCGGCAGGGACGGTATCTTTGCCGCCTCCTCATCGCTCAGGGCGTGTGCATCGACATCGAAAGGCCCGAAGCCCTCTTTCTCGGGTGAGACGCTCTTCTTCACACCGTCGCCTCCCGCCGCCATCATGCCTGCCAGGCATAGATACGGGTTACACATGGCGTCAGGGATGCGGTACTCGACGCGCTCCTCACGTTCGCCTATTGAATACTTCGGTATTCGCACCGAGGCACTGCGGTTTCCAACCGAGAAGAAGCGGCATAACGGTGCTGACAGGCCTCGTCCAAACCTTCGGAAGGAGTTGGTGCTGGCGTTCGTAATGGCCATCAGGGATGGGGAGTGCTGGAGAAGCCCCCCAATGAAATGGTAGGCAAGTTCGTTCAGTCCGCCATACTTTTCTCCGTAAAACGCCGATCTCCCTTTACTCACCGGGTAGATGTGGACGTGCATGCCGTTACCCGGCTCCCCAAACATCGGCTTGGGCATGAACGTCACCGTCTTCCCGTGGGCCGCAGCGACGTTGCGAATGATGTACTTGGCCTTGAGTATGCTGTCGGCAGCCTGCTTTAGCGGGGCAAACGCAAGTTCATACTCCATCTGTCCCGCTCCGCCGTCTTCGTGATGGTGATACTTGATGCTGACCCCCGCCTGTTCGAGTATCCCCATGATCGTGGATCTCAGGGCAAAAGAATGATCGCGGGGTGGCGCACAGAAGTGGCCTTCCTTGGCGGGTATCTTGAACCCGAGATTCGGACTCTCGTCCCTGCCGGTATTCCATATGGCCTCAACCGAGTCTACCTGGTACGAACAGGAATCCGGTCTGTTGGAATAGCGGACGTCGTCAAACACGTAGAATTCGAGCTCCGGTATGAACAGGATATCATCTGCGCCAAGGATATTTTTCGCCCACTTCTCGGCCTTCTCGGCAATAAAGCGCGGGTCCCTCTCAAACCGCTCTTTGTCCGGCGTGAAGATGTCACAGATGAAGCTCAATACCTTGCCGTCAGTCATGGGTTCGAGAAACGCCGAGCCGGGGTCCGGCACCACCCACATGTCTGAATCGGCTATTCTTGCATAGCCGGGCCAGTTGGGCATACCGATGCCCATGCCCTCTTCGAACAATGCCTGGTCCACTCTGGAGACTGGAAGGGTCGCCTGTCTGAACATCCCGTTGAGATCCGCTACCTTGAGACAGATGGCTTCGACGTGGTGGTTATTGAGATAGCCCTCCACTTCCCTGAAGGATGTGAACACTCGGATCCCCCATTCCCTCGGTGCTGTACTGCAGGTCTCCGATAACCCCGTAGATGATTTTGAGTCCCGCCACCCCCCGCCTGGCCAATTCGTTTGACAATATCAAACACCCTTGTGCATTGTCAAATATCTCTATTCTCTGGGTATGGGAACTTTTCCTCCGTTTCCGCGAGAGAATTACGAGTCGGATCAGCCCCCACCCGACATTGAAGGAAGGAAAGGCCGCATGGCGAACATGATTCCGAGGACCTTTCTGGAGGTGGAGTGGTGTCCGTCGAAAAGCGTGGCCGCAGATTGATCCAGGCGGTGCAGAGAGCCGTGCAGATCCTGGATTGTTTCGACCCTCCTGACAAGGGGTATTCCCTTGGCGAACTGAGCAGCCTGGTGAGTCTCAACAAGAGCACTGCCCACGGCATTATCAACACCCTTGTTGAATGCTCCTACATCGTCCAGGATCCCTCAACAGGCAAGTACCATCTTGGTTCGAAGCTGCTGGAGAAGGGCCTCATGATGCTGGAGAGGCTTGATGTACCGTACCCTGTCCATCCCCACCTTGAGCGGATTGCCGACAAGCATCAGAACACAGCCCACCTATACCTGTACGTCGCCGGGGAGCTGTACTGCGCGGACAAGGTGGAGGCAGGGTCCTTCGTCATCATCAGTTCCAGGGTCGGCAGCCGCTTGCCCTTTCACGCCACTGCGTCCGGCAAGGTTGTCCTGGCGCATCTATCCGAACGTGAGTTGAGGGTGGCTCTGGGCAATATTGAATACACCGTGTTTACATCCCGAACCATCTCGTCAAGGGCTGCTCTGGAAGAGAGCCTCCCGGGCATCCGGAGTACGGGATATGCCATCGAAGATGAAGAGGTGGAGATCGGCGCATACAGCATAGCAGTCCCCATATATAATGGGAGGGGCCTGATCGGGACGATAAGCGTCTCTGGGCCCAAGAACAAGATGGTAGCGATAAAAGAACAGGTGATCCACGATCTGGTGGAAACCGCGTCGGCTGTCTCCCTGGGCCTATCCGCTCGTCCGCGCAACCACTGACGAAGTGCGCCCCCACCGGATGACCGGCGCCACACCAACCCCCTCCGGGCCAAGACCTAACTTGGCCGTTTTTCGAGGCCAAACAGATTGTATGCTGGCATGAATCTCGCGGATGGATCATCTGATATGCTAAGCCGTGGTTCTCGGAGTACTCATGAACCGTTCGCCCGTCTCTTGCCACATAGTAAGGTGAACCATGAGGCACCGGCAATGGGATAGTATGAGTTATGTATCTGGGGGGGCGACGGGGAAGGGCGCGATGGGGCCCATATTCCTATAAATGTTCCCCCAGTCGGCCTTCTTCCTTTGACGGAGCCTCGCCCGTTCGAACATCCGACGACGCCACAATCAACAATGCGGAGTCTCACTCCGCTCTGACTTCCAAGTCCGCAATCACTCTATTATCAACGATTATCTGATAGTGATAGATCCCGGGCGGAAAGCGTCCTGACATGCCTCCGACCGGAACCGGGGTCCCTTCGGGTTCTGTCCTAAATACGATCTCGCCATCCCACGGCGTTTCCTCGACTTCGCCATCGAAGTTCGTCATGTAGAACCTCCTTCTTCCGGCAATCACGCTCCCTTTCGGAGATTCCACCCAGGCGGTGACCTTGTTGATACCCTCCGGCCCGGCGTTCTTTGAAGAATACCTGTTCAGCCGTTTATCCGGATCTCCCTCCAGCGTCAGATATGCCGATACCTTTGACAGTACTTGCCTATCATACGGCACAATCGAGAAATCCTTCTCCGCCACAATCACACCATTGGGTTTCTCTATCTTGATGATCTGTATGGTATAGTCGCCGATCCTCAGAGGAAGCCATACATCGTTGTTGAACGTTCCGCGCAAGGCAATGTCCTTTAGATTCATCCACTCCAGGACTATCCCGCGCCGGACAACAGTCCCGTTCCTCCTTACCCTGAAGACCGGCCATTTGTCCAACGGAATGAAAACCGCCCCCGATTTGGCTATTACCCGGTAGGCGTAAGCCGCGCCGGGCTGCAGACCTTTTCCTTCGGGAGATATCATTTCGTTGAAGTGAAACTCCGTCAACGCCTGACCCGTGCTGCTCATCAATACTATGCCAGCGGCCTCATCCAGCCCCTTCCTGATAGTCAAATGTCTCTCGTGAACAAAAGCGTTTGCGCTATCCCAGAAGAGACCGAATCCAAGAATCAGGGCAATCGCTAATCCCTTTGCGACATGCCACTTGACCCCGAACATTCTGAACACTGCTGAAGAGAGCATGTATACGGCCGAGAACAGGATCAGAAAACCATCAATAGAGGGAAAGGGAATCGTCGTCAGCCCAATGAGAAGCAGACCGATGAAGGAGAGTAGATTATTCCTGCGAGTCAGAATCAGTACGATTGCGGCAACCAACCTCGCATAGACCAGGGAAGGTGCTTCCATCCAATAGGCCGGCCGGCAAAAACACAGAACCAAACCGAATGTGACTATCCCCAACACGATGTTAACTGGCTGCCATCTCGCTTTTTCCCTCGACATGCGTTTCACTTCCCCCGAGCCGGCATGGCCTCTCTTTATTGCCTCCCCTCTTAAGCCGTAGATTCTGACTATTGCTCACCTTCCCCTGCCATGGACTCCTGTTGACGTAATCGCACCGAGGGGCATCGGCCGCATCGACGATTGTTAAATTGCAGCTATGCTGCCCGCCATTGTTGTCAATCTGACATCATTATTCCTGCGAACGTTGTTGAATTGACAACTGTCCTTCCGACTGTTGTCAAATTGACAGCTATGCAGTCCGCCATCGTTGCACTAGAGCAACGATCTTGCCCGGAATGTTGTCAAATCAACAACATTGGCGATCGGCCGGGCTGACTTCATCGTACCAATCCGGGTGGCGATGGGACTCGCCTGCGGCTACTCCACCCCGCTCATACTGACTCCTCCCCGCAAATATAATGGGTACTGCTGGGCCAACCCCCATCCTCCGGAGGCGAATGTGATGCTCCCTCTGCACGTAATTGCCCTGCTAGTGTCCGTATTCTTGCTGGCGCTCGCCTTTCACCCACGGGTCAGAGGAATCTTCCGCCGCAACGCCTTCACATACCTCGGGGCCGGCATCGCGGCGGCGATCACGGTGGCAATGGTGATATACCCCGATGCAGCCTATGACTCCGCGGTCGACGGGCTTAAACTGTGGTGGGAAGTGGTGTTCCCCGCCCTTCTCCCGTTCTTCATCGGGTCGGAGATACTAATGGGCTTGGGCGTCGTCCATTTCATGGGTGTATTGCTGGAACCCTTCATGCGCCCGCTATTCAACGTGCCGGGCGTGGGGTCGTTCGTCATGGCGATGGGACTCGCCTCCGGCTACCCGCTGGGGTCCATCCTCACGGCGAAGTTACGCAGGGACGGCCTGTGTTCGAGGGCAGAAGCGGAGCGACTGATGAGTTTCACGAACACCGCAGATCCGCTTTTCATGACCGGCGCGGTGGCAGTGGGAATGTTCCACGACATCCGAGTGGGTCCCGTGATCGTCACGGCCCATTACGTGTCGGCGGTCATGGTGGGTCTCATCCTAGGGGTTTTCGGCCGTGGACGCGACGCCAGCGCCCCGCTCGAGGCAACCAGGGGAAACATCGTTGCCAGGGCCTTCCGCGCGATGAGCCAGGCGAGACGCAAGGATGGCAGACCCTTCGGCAAGATCATGGGCGACGCCGTCAAGGAATCGGTGAACTCCCTCCTAATGATAGGGGGATTCATAATCCTCTTCTCGGTCGTCGTGAGGATTCTGGAGATGGTTGGAGTCGTGAGCGCCGTCTCTTCGGCCTTCACCCTCGCGCTCGAACCGCTCGGATGGAACGTCTCCACCGTCCCGGCCCTGACCAGCGGGCTGTTCGAGATAACCATGGGGACACAGGTCGCCAGCCAGGCACACGCACCCCTCGTTGCCAGGGTCATGGCGGCGAGCGCGATCATCGCCTGGAGCGGGCTCTCTGTACACGCCCAGGTTGCCGCAGTGACGCAGGGGACTGACATTCGGATGGGCCCCTACGTCCTGGCGCGAGTGCTTCACGCAGTACTGGCGGCTGTCTTTACGGCATTCATCATGGGTCCCGGTCAATCGGCGATAGCAAGGGTCGTTCCGGCGCTCTCCCGGGGGTACTCCTCTGCGCTCGCGCCCGCCTTCGCGCCGTCCGTCGGGGCGATGTCGTTGGCGCAGTGGGCCCAGAGACTCCAGTACTTCGGCCTGCGGTTCGGGTGTTGCTGCCTGCTCTTGTTGCTCGGCTCTTTCATCCTGTCCGCCATACGGCTCCCAGTGTTCACTGTCGCCTGCGTGCGCCGCCCCACCGGCCGCCCGCCTAGGCGTCCATCCGGGACGCCGCCAGGGCGCCGCCCGTCCTAGCCCGGTCGAAGGCCCTCTGAGCGTAGCGGCCAGTGGAGCCTTGCCCGTCACTTCCCCTGGAAGGCATCATGGAAGTCATGGCCGAGTTCCACTCCCTCAACCTGTTGCCGAACGACCAGTGTTCTGGGGCGGGACGCCGTCCAACGGCCGTGTCCCGGCGATATCATGAATAAGTCGACGCGGGTCCTGAGACGTTACGGAGGTCACCGATAGGTTCCTCCTCGCTACTCACGAATCCCCAGGACGCGTCACTGGCTTTTCCCAGACCTCAGCATACAGCGTTTCGCGATCATAGGTGTTGATCTTGTCCTCGCTCATGATACCACCCCTAGGCTCGTCCTCTGGACATATCTCGCAGAGGCTCCAGTAAAGTGCAAGCACGTGGTCAGGGCCGTATCTCGACTCCATGGGCAAGAACCCAGGCCGAAAAACCCCCGGGGTCTCGCTGTTCAAGGGCTTCAGCAGGCACCAGGTGAAGGTCTACGTCATCGCCGGCCTCCTTCTGAACTCTCGCAGTAACACGAGCCCGATCGGACAAATCGAATGTATCCAGGTTCTCCACGAATACGGCCAGATCAATGTCGCTCCACGGATCAACAGTCCCGTCGACATGCGAACCAAATACATACGCGGCGGCGACCTTGGAACTACGGGATAGGACCTCAATCGCACGACGAGCGCACGCCTCGATCACAGTATCGATTCGGACCATCGCACTGTCTCCTCCGTCAATCGGGAGCCTGCCCAGGGACTAGACTATCCGTATCCCCGTGCGCATTACTTCACGCGCCAACGGGTTCTTCTCCGTAAACTCGGATGTCAGGAATGGATGCGGTTCTATGCGCATATCCACCTCGCGACGCAGCTTCATAAGAGTGAAAGTGTCCTCGATGACGTCGCCGGTCAAGCCGTCGGCTACCACCGCAATATCAATGTCACTATCGTCGTCATGATCGCCTCTTGCGTAAGAGCCATAAACATAGAGATGGGATAGTCGTATCTTGCGTCTCAGCACCTCTGCGTATCTCCCGGCGATCTCATAGATCATCTTTTGAGTTTGCTGAGCAGCCATGTCCTCAACTCCTCGATTTCCTTCAGGCGTTCGGCGGCGGGGATTTCAACCTGAAACCGAGATGGATCCATTCCTGCATGGTAGTATTCTGCTGACGACCGCCTTCCCCTGTCCGTTCCTCGGGACCGGCCCCAGGGTGATCCGCCCCCTCCAACCAGTAGCCATCCTGAGTAATGTGGGCAGGCCTCCATGGAGCACGCCTTGAAGCAATCTGACTGGAGTGGGGTTCTTTGAGGACACGGGACTCCGCGACCGTGCATACTACGTAAATGACTGCCACGGTGTGGCTCAGAGATACTTTGACTATGATGCCTACACAACCAGCATAGCCTGGCTGTACATCTTTCCGGCATATTAGGCGACAGCGCTTGGTGCGGCCTCCTGCGCACGACTTTCTCCGGGAGGGCGGACGAATACCGCCCTCCCACTATTAATCTGGGTACTGAGTGGAGGACTTGGGCCCAGCAGTTCGATGCCTATAGAACCCTCCGACTATGCTCCCGATGACAGGCAGGGCTATCGCCGTAGCCATCCATCCGTGTCGAAGCGCTGCGCTCTCCCTAGTGAGGTTGCGGAATACGAGAAAGATGCACTCCAGTCGTGGGCCGCTAGTGTACGTAATGAACACTGCCCAGCCACCGGTCAGTCCCAGGATAGTCAATAACCCAGGAAGCCACACGAGAGAGCGTCTCAACGTAGGGGAAGCCAGGTAACCGCTTGCGAGCCCTAGAAAGAGCAGTATAGATCCTGCAATGACCATGTCATCCATCGCCGTCGAACCCTTG
>JAHDPS010000017.1 GCA_018434225.1 Bacillota bacterium | reverse complement strand
CGCGCATGTAGCGACGATCCCGTTCGGCATACTGAAGCAGATGACCAGGCATCCGCTGACTGATGCGGGAATAAAGAAATTCATGGACGACTGGGCGAAGATATCGCCAAAGGCTTGAAAAATACGGCGTGATTGCTTGACTGCAAAAATCCAGGATGCTAAACTAGTATCTGGGTAGTGGCCTACATTTTATATCCTCCTCGGTTTTCTATGTAGGAAGGCCTTCGGTGGACAGTTGCGGAGGCCTGGTTTTTTCGGTACACTCAGAAGAAGCCAGAAGAAACATGTTCGAATAGGTAGACCCGCTACCAACCCGATCCGGATCATCTTCTCGGTGAGGCATTCGCAAGTCCGGTATCCGCGGAGGCTCCGTATCACAACCGTATTACAATCCCTCAGGAGGACTGCCGTTGAGACATCCCGTGCGCAATTCTCGTTCCCCAACGTCTTTGTCCATGTTCTGCATTGCCGTATAACCTTCCCTGTGCCTGGAAACACATGCAAACGAGGTGATTCTCTTTGAGCATCGGCGAACTCGAGGCCCTCACCCTGGTGGAACTGCAAAAAATCGCCAGGGAACTCAACGTAACCGGTTACTCCGCAATGAGAAAGAAGGAACTCATCTTAGAGATTCTCAAGGCCAGAACAGAGCAGGGCGGGCTCATATTCGCTGAAGGTATCCTCGAGATCATGCCCGAGAACTTCGGGTTTCTTCGCCCGAACTTCTACCTGCCGAGCCGCGAGGATATCTACGTCTCACCGTCCCAGATAAGACGCTTCGACCTGCGTACGGGGGACCTCATCTCCGGGCAAGTCAGACCCCCCAAGGATAATGAGAGGTACTACGGTCTTCTCAGGGTGGAAGCGGTCAACGGCGTGAACCCGGACGTGGCGAAAGAGCGGGCGTACTTCGATGGATTAACCCCCATATTCCCGAACAGGCGGCTCGTGCTGGAAACCACGAGAGACGAAATCGCCTGCCGCCTGGTAGACCTGGTAGCTCCCATAGGATGCGGGCAACGCGGCCTCATAGTATCGCCCCCCAAGGCGGGCAAAACCGTGCTTCTCAAGAAAATGGCCAACGCCATCACCACCAATTTCCCCGAAGTTTACCTTATCGTCCTCCTCATCGACGAGAGACCCGAGGAAGTCACCGATATGGAGAGATCCGTCAGGGGAGAAGTGGTGAGCTCGACGTTCGATGAGATCCCCGAAAACCACGTACGCGTGGCGGAGATGGTTCTCGAACGGGCCAAGAGGTTGGTGGAGCACAAGAAGGACGTCGTCGTGCTGCTCGACAGCATCACGAGACTGGCGAGGGCGTACAACCTCGTGCTGCCGTCGTCGGGCAGGACGTTGAGCGGCGGCATGGACCCGACCGCGTTCCACAAGCCGAAGCGGTTTTTCGGCGCTGCGCGCAATATCGAGGAGGGTGGCAGCCTGACGGTGCTCGCCACTGCCCTGGTCGATACGGGGAGCCGCATGGATGACGTGATATACGAGGAGTTCAAGGGCACTGGCAACATGGAACTCCACCTCGACCGCAAGCTCGCCGAGCGCCGCATCTTCCCGGCCATAGACATCAAGAGATCGG
>JAHDPS010000315.1 GCA_018434225.1 Bacillota bacterium | reverse complement strand
CCTCAGAAGGCTCAGATTCTGCGACATTATCCTGCACATGACCGACGCGTCCAGGGCGGCCGAGTCCGGAGAGCCGGAGTCGTTGGGCGAAGTCGATTTACAGATCGCCAGGTTCGGTACATCAAAACTTGGGTACGCGATGCTCGCGAATAAGATGGATGTTCCAGGGGCGGAGACGGGCTTACTGTATATCAGGAGGCTCTTTCCCTCGAGCCGCGTCATACCCACATCTGCGGTTTCAGGCAGAGGGTTTCGCGAGGTCAGGGCGTTCATCGTTAACCACCTTTGATACTCGGGCAATACTCGGAAAGCATTCAGGGGGCCGTCATGCTTATGTGGTATATTGCCGTGGCTCTAGCTCTGCTGGTTGTGGTATCCGCTTACGCGGTCGGCAGGAGGGTGGGCGGCAAGGAGGGGCGCAGTCTGGCCCTGCTGGAAGCGCCCCTCGTGATGAAGGAGGAAGCGTTACGGGACGGGGTCTGCCCTGTGTGTGGAGGGGGGTCGCATGATCGGATTCTTCCTTTGTTCGGCGCTAGCCGGGCTATCTGTGAAGATCATGGATGACTGGCTCGACCGGGAGCGCGACGGCCCCCGCCCGACCTTCGCGACAAGGCTGGGCGATGCGTCGCTCCCTTACGCGCTCCTGTCCTTCGCGTGCGCCGTCCCCTTCGACCCCGCGACCGCCGTCGCGCTCCTCCTCATGTCGTACGCCGCGGGAATGGGAGGGAGGGCGCTCCGCGACGTATACCCGTCGGGACTGCGCGGTTGGCAGGAATCACTCTTCGCGGTCATTATCTCGGCGGGGGCATGTGGGTGGCGGCTGACAACGGTGGCCGGTCTGTGTATCGCGGCCATCCAGGGAATCGACGATGTCATGGATTGGAGAAACCGGGGGCCGAGCGCGGCGCCACTCGTGCGGCGGTTCGGCGTGATCGAAGTAGCCGCCGGAACGATTGCGGCCGTATTATTCGCTCTCGGCCTGGATATACCCAGGACCTTCGGAGTAATCATGGGGGCCGCATTCATCTGGTGCCTGGAGGCATTGTGTTATAATGTGGATCTGTAAGGAGGGATGCCACTTCAACGACACACAGCCCACGAAGGCACTTATTGTTACAGTGGACAGCCCGCTCACCCCGTCGTTCGAAAGGGAAGAGAGGATGGAGGAGATGCGGAGGCTGGCGGGTACCGCCGGCCTACTGGTAGTTGGCGAATTGACCCAGACCAGGCATTCTCCCGATCCCAAATACTTCCTCGGCCGTGGCAAAATCGGGGATCTTGAGTCGCTTCGCGCCGAGACGGGGGCGGAAATCGTGATTTTTGACGCCGAACTCACGCCCGTCCAGATCCGTAACATCGAGGACATCGTCGGTGCGCGATTGGCGGACAGGACCCAGGTGATTCTGGACATATTCGCCATGCGGGCCGCTACAAGTGAGGGCAAACTTCAGGTGGAGCTCGCCCAACTGCTGTATGCGCTGCCCAGACTCAGGGGTCGCGGAGTGGAGTTGTCCAGATTGGGCGGCGGCATCGGGACACGGGGGCCCGGCGAGACGAAGCTCGAAACGGACAGGCGCGTCATCCGCCGAAGGATCGCTCGGCTTCAAAAGGAGATCGATGCCCTGAAGTCGCGACGAGGGATCCAGCGACTCAGGAGAAGCACGGTTCCATATCCCATTATCGCGCTCGTCGGCTACACGAATTCGGGGAAATCCACCCTTCTCAACGCCCTGACGCATTCGAGTATCCTGGCGGAGGACAGGTTGTTCGCCACTCTCGACCCTACTGTCCGCCGCCTTCACCTGCCATCGGGGCAGACGGCCCTCTTAGTGGACACTGTGGGGTTCATTAGGGGACTACCTCACGAGCTTGTCGCGGCGTTCCGAGCCACGCTCGAAGAGGTCGTGGAGGCTGGAGTCCTGGTACACGTGGTGGATTCGAGTAATCCATCGTACAAGGCTCAGATGGAAGTGGTGTCGGGATTGCTCGAATCCCTCGGCGTCGAGACGAGGCCGACAGTGCTCGCGTTCAATAAATCCGATGTATGCCGCGTTCCTGATTCGGAACTGGAAGGATACAAGCCGGCTGTCCGCATATCGGCGCTGAGCGGCGAAGGGTTGGACTCACTCCGCGCGACGATCGATCGATGCCTGGAGACGGACAGGCTCGAATTCGTCTTTACCCTACCGTACTCCAAGCAGTCGCTCCTGCCGGTAATGTACGAGAATGGAAAGGTCAAATTGGTAAGATACGGGGAAGAATCCATAGTTGTGACAGCGGAATTACCCGGAGTTTGTGCCAGGCGAATCCGGGAGGAATTGAGGGATGACGGGGCGTGCGTACGGGGCGTGGAAACGTGAATGAACTGATTGGAGCGCTTGACGCGACCCCGGTCGCGAAGTCGGCGGCGTTGGAGGCCCTTACTTTTGCCGCGCCTTTCTGGGAACGTATCGATCACGTGTCTATGGTCAACACCCATAGAGTATTGGAGGCATTCAAGGAAGAGAGAGTCTCGGAGACCATGCTCGGCCCCACGACCGGTTACGGTTACGGCGATGCCGGCCGTGAGACCCTCGATAGACTCTACGCCAAGATCGCTGGATCTGAGAAGGCCGTCGTTCGCCTGCAGTTCGTGTCGGGCACGCACGCGGTTGCGTGCGCCTTATTCGGGCCGCTCAGGACCGGTGACGAACTGCTGTCTGTCACCGGGCCTCCCTACGATACTCTCGCGGAGACGATCTCGGGCTCCGGAGCGAGCCTCCGGACGACGGGTGTCACATACAGGGAAATAGACGTATGCCGGTCGGTGAGACCGTGGGAAGAGGTCGTATCGGCCCTCTCGGATCGCACGCGGGCGGTATTCGTTCAGAAATCAAGGGGATACTCCAGCAGGCCCGGGCTGTCGTCCGAGACGGTGGGGAGGATAGCGCGGGAAGTGAAGTCGGCCCTGCCGGGGTGCGTTACCATCGTGGACAATTGCTATGGAGAGTTCGTTGAGACGGTCGAACCTACGGCCAGAGGAGCGGACCTCGTGGCGGGGTCCCTGATCAAGAACCCTGGAGGGGGCCTTGCCCCGGCCGGAGGCTACGTGGCTGGAACCGCGGAACTCGTGGATGCCGCTACGGACAGGCTCACCGCCCCCGGGATAGGAAGTTCGGTAGGGGCCAGCTTGGGCTTTAACAGGGCGTTCTTCCAGGGACTATTCCTCGCCCCTCACGTCGTATCCCAGGCGCTCAAAGGGGCTGTTTTTATCTCCAGACTCTTCGAGAATATGGGGTTCCGAGTTGATCCCGGCCCCGGCGACCAGCGCTACGACATCGTCCAGTCGATAGAGTTGGGGTCTCCTCACCGCTTGAAGGTGTTTTGCGATGCGATTCAGGCGTGGTCGCCTGTGGATTCTTACGTTACCCCGGAGCCGTGGCGCATGCCGGGGTATGAGCACGACGTGATAATGGCCGCGGGTACGTTCGTTCAAGGGTCATCGATAGAGCTCAGCGCGGACGCGCCTTTCGTGGAGCCGTACCGTGCATACGTCCAGGGAGGCCTTTGCCTCGAACATGCGATTATCGCAGCTATACATGCGGCGAGCAGAGTCCTGTCTGCGTGAAAGCCTGCGTTAAGGCGCCCGTGGATTCGCTCGTTCAGTACTTCCTGAACAGCCCCACGACCTTCCCCACGATCCTCACGTCGCGCGCGATTATAGGTTGCAGCAAGGGGTTTTCGGGTTGCAGCCTTATGTGGTCGTTCTCGCGGTAGAACCTCTTCACGGTCGCCTCGTCTCCCAGGAGCGCGACCACGATGTCGCCGTTGTCCGCGGTATCCTGCGGCCTGACGAGGACGCTGTCGCCGTCCAGGATCCCGGCACCCGACATGCTGTCGCCCGTCACGTGGAGAAGGAATACGTCGTCGTGTTCAATGAGGTCTACGGGTAGGGGAAACGTGTCCTCGATATTCTCGACCGCCAGCACCGGTTCGCCGGCCCTGACCCGGCCGATGAGGGGGATATCCACGAGGCGTTTCGAGGCGCGGCCGTATCCCAGGATCTCGATGGTCCGCGGTTTGGTCGGATCCCTCTTGATGAATCCCTTCTGCTCGATCTTGTCGAGGTGCCCGTGTACCGTGGACGTCGAGTTCAACCCCACGGCCCTTCCGATTTCCCTGACAGAAGGGGGATAGCCCTTCTCTTGAACGGAACGCTTGATGCAGTCGAGTATCTGCACCTGTCGAGGAGTGAGTCCATCAGGCAAGATCTGCCACCCCCGCCTCAATGCTGGCATGATTATAACACAGAGGCGGGGGCGTCGCAAACATCAGTTCGATTGCCTGTCAATTCGATCGCCGGTTTGATCGTCGCTTCGATCATCGCCCCTCAGTTCGTTCATTTCCTATAGGATTCGATGACCTCCCACGTCCGCGGCTCCTCATAGCCGATCCTCCATATCGCAACGCCGGCGAGGCCCCTCGATCTCGCTATCTCCATCTTGAACGCCAGGCTGTAGCTGTTCTCGATGAATACGTGGCGTTTTTCCGAGCCGCGCCAGTAAAAAAAGTGGGGGACTTGCGCCGTCGAGTCCCATACTATCTTCGCGCCGGTCTCGCCCGCCAGGCGTAGGGCGGACGAAACCGGCATGTATTTGGCGGTTCCGCCCGCCGCCGGCCAGTCATAGGAGTATTGCGGCACACCTAGCAAGATCTTACCGCGCGGGGCTGCCGTGACGGCGTAGTCGACGACGCGCTCCACCCACCCGGCTGATGCGATGGGCCCCGATGGGCCTCCGGCCCAGTGCTCGTCGTAGGCCATGATCATCAACCTGTCGGCGTTCTCCGCAAGGGCGGCATAGTCATACGCGCCGCTCCAACTATCCCGCGGATTATCGCGGGTCTTTGCCGGCACAGCGATACTGAGTGTGCGACCGTGAGCGTGGAGCCTCCCTGCCAGATTTTTGACGAATAGCGATAAGGAATCCCTCAAATCCGGGGGCAAAGCCTCAAAGTCGATATCGACGCCGCTGTAGCCCTTATCCAGCACGAGCGTAGTAATGGCGCTCGAGGCCCTTGCACGACCCTCGACAGTCGCGAGCGAAGGCCTGACCATCTCCCCGTCGAACCGCCCGCCGACGAAGTTGTGGATTACGGGGACCACCTTCAGTCCACCGCCCTTAGCGAGGTCAAGGAATCTCGCGTCTCCGGGCCCGAGCACGCGCCCCGACCAGTCGAGGGTGAATTGGAAAAGCGCGGCCGTATCCACCAGCCGCAAGTTCTTTTTCAGGGAGGCATACGCCAGTGAGTCGCCGGGGTAGTCAATGGGGCAATACGCCATGACCTCCAATCGGGGGCTGATTCGTTCCGCGGCGAGCGCGGCGGGCGATGAGCAGACGCCGTTCACGACGAGCGAAATAACGCTCGCGGCGAACACGGCGACACGGATGATCGATTTAATTCCCGTGAAACGATTCATCATATCGAATCCTCCCGTCGGCCCCGGACGTATATTGTCCGATATGTGGCCGAAATGTGGATATTTATACCGTCTGGCCGATACAATAACCTACCTGCGGCTCCAATCTTTACATAATATATGATGCCATAACCAGATGTTCCTGCCGCAACCAGCAAGGGAATTAGTTCCACCTCGCGGACATCGCCGGATATACTCATTCACTTTGGTGAAAAGAAGGGATTAAACTATTCATGGTGAACCTATTCTGAGGTACGTGATTTCACCTGTGTGAACAGCCCAATGTCAAGGGGACTGATTTTCGAGTGGAACGCGATATCGGCCGAGCGATAAGGGAGCTGAGAAATCAACGAGGGATGACCCTTAAGGAGCTCAGCGCGAAGACGGGCCTCTCCGTGGGGTATCTTTCCGAAGCCGAGAGGGGAATCACCTCCACGGGAATCATACCCCTTAAGACCATCGGCGAAGCGCTCGGGGTTGAATTGACCTACTTCTTCGCTCCACCGCAGGCGCATGAATCCGAAATCCTCCGAAGCTACGAACAAGAGTTGTTCCGCATCGACGAAGCCAAATACATTTACTATAGCCTCGCGGGCAATGTGCGGGACAGGCAACTGGACCCCATGCTGGTCGTCATCCTTCCGGGCCAGACCCGCGAGGAGGTCGTCCCATATTCCCACGCGGGCGAGGAATTCATGTACGTCCTGGAGGGAGTGCTTACGGTGTTCGTCGGGGACAAGGAGTATGCGGCGTATCCCGGCGATAGTCTTCATCTTTCATCAACTATCCCGCACAACTGGGGAAACTTCGGCACGCATCTTGTCAAAATCCTCACCGTAAATACACCGAGATTCCTTAACAGATCCTGATCTGAGTCCGAAGCAACAAATCTGAGTGGAGCAAATCTGAGGGGCTGGAGGGATTGGGCGTGATCCGGTTCAAGCGCGTCGTGACCGCCATCGACTGCCATACCGCCGGCGAACCACTTCGGGTTATCACGTCGGGGTTACCGCCTATTCCAGGCAGGACCATCCTTGAAAAGCGAAGATATGTGTCCGAGCATTTTGACCACGTGCGCAAGATGCTCATGTTCGAGCCGCGCGGGCACAGTGGGATGTATGGGTGTATCATCACCCCTCCCACGACTCCGGATGGGGATTTCGGAGTTATATTCACCCATAACGAAGGCTACAGCACGATGTGCGGGCACGGTATCATCGGCGTAACGAAGGTCGCCATCGAAACGGGTATGATCGAGGCGCAGGACGGCACCAAGGTGATAAGGATAGACGCGCCCGCCGGGCGCGTGACGGCCTTCGCCGATGTCGTCGATGGCTGCGTCATTAGCGTGGGTTTCGAGAACGTCCCATCCTTCGTATTCGCCAGGGATGTCCAGATCGAGGTCAGCGGCATCGGCAAGGTCCCTGTCGATATCGCCTTCGGCGGCGCCTTCTATGCCTGGGTTGAAGCCCATCACCTTGGAATGGACGTTACTCCCTCCCGCATGGACGAACTGGTAAAACGCGGGATGGAGATAAAGTACAAGGTCATGGACCGAATGAGTGTAGTGCACCCTCTGGAGCCGGATCTGAACGGGATATACGGCACCATCATAACAGGTCCCGTCCGGCCCGTCGCGGGAGGCCTGGATTCCAACAACGTGTGCATCTTCGCCGACGCGCAGATAGACCGTTCGCCTACAGGCACGGGCACCTCGGCCCGCATGGCCCTCTTGCGGGACAAGGGGATCATGAGCGACGGGATGACCCTCACGAACAGGAGCATCATCGACACTGTGTTCACCGGCCGAATCAAGGGTTTAACCAGGGTGGGCGGGTTCGACGCGGTTATCCCGGAAGTCAGGGGGATGGCCTACATATCCGGATTCAACCAGCTTGTTCTGGAACCAGACGATCCCCTTCCCGAAGGATTCCGAATCACGGGTGGGTGAGGGCGAACTAGAAAGGAGCATCGAGATGGATAGGTGCGAGAGGGTAGGCGGGATTCTGAAGGATCGCGGCATTGACGCGCTCCTCGTGACCAAGGATGCGAACATCAGGTATGTGAGCGGCTTTACCGGCTCCGAATCATATGTTGTGCTGTCCGAGGCCGGTAGGGTTTTTATCACCGACCTGAGATACACGGAGCAGGCTGCCGACGAATGTCACGGATTCGAGGTGCTGCCTTACAGGAGCCCGCACCCGCCGCTTGGCGAGACGCTCGGCAGTGTGGCGACTAAGTTCGGGATCAAGCGCCTGGGCTTCGAGGGGGATTCCATCTCATTCGATCTGTACAGCAAGATTGCTGAAGCGCTTAAGGGGGTCGAAATGATCCCCAGCTCGGGCGTGGTGGAGGAACTGCGATACACAAAGAGCCCCGAGGAGATCTGCCGGGTGAAGAGGGCTGCCGAAATCGCGGACATGGCGTTCAACCACATTCTCGGTGTCCTGCGGCCCGGCGTCACCGAAAAAGACATTGAGTTCGAGCTGGAGTGCTTCATGCGAAAGAACGGCGCGTTCTCGGCCGGATTCGCCACAATCATCGCGTCCGGGCCGAGATCCTCGTTGCCGCACGCCGTACCCTCTAACAGGAAGATCCAGCAGGGCGATTTCGTGACAATGGACTTCGGCGCGTTGTATGAGGGATATCGGTCGGACATGACGAGGACTATAGTCGTCGGCCGGCCGGACGATAGGCAGCGCGAGGTCTACGATATAGTGAAGCGAGCGCAAGAGGCGGGAATGAGGGCCGTGAAGGCCGGAGTGAAGGGCTCGGAGCCGGACCGCGCGGCGCGCTCCGTGATCGAAGCGGCCGGTCTGGGAGAATGCTTCGGGCACGGCCTCGGACATGGGGTGGGCCTCGAGATCCACGAGGAGCCGCGGATGTCCCGGGAAAGCAATAGTATCCTATCCACTGGCTGCATAGTCACCGTCGAACCGGGAGTGTACATTCCGGGCTGGGGTGGTGTCCGAATCGAAGACACCGTCCTGGTTCTTGACGAAGGCTGCGAGGCCTTGACCCTGTCTCCGAAGGAGATGATCGTACTGTAGGGGGGCTCGCCGGCGGGGGTACATCCTCAGCGGCTCGAGTTCCCCGGGGGAGACGAATCAGGTGGCGGCCTGGCGATCCGGAAATGGGTGGCGTACGAGATCCATATTTAGAAAAGGGGGGCATGTCATCGTGATGGTGAAGTCTCGCCGGATCATCGTGATTCTGACGGCGCTATTCCTTCTGGGTTCTGTGTTGGCTGGTTGTGTAGGGAAAGAACAGAAGGCCGAACAACCGCCGGCCCAACAGACACCCGCACCTGCGCCCGCGGCGCCGAAGAAGCAGGAGCTCGTGTTCCGAATGGGCGCCGAAGTGCCGCTCGATCCCCAGCACGGCTGGTCCATCCCGGCCAACACGCTCGGCAGCCACATCATGGAGGGGCTGGTGCGCGTCCACGACGGCAAGGTCCAGCCTGGAATGGCCGAGAAGTGGGAAGTGTCTCAGGATGGCAAGACCTACACCTTTCACTTGAGGGATGCCAAGTGGAGCGACGGCTCCAAGGTCACCGCCTACGACTTCGAGTACGGCATGCGAAGGCTGGTCGACCCTAAGACGGCTTCGGAGTATGCCTGGGCTGCGTACTACATTGAGAACGCGGAGGCATTCAACACAGGGAAGATCACCGATCCGTCGAAGATCGGCGTGAAGGCCCTGGATGAGAAGACATTCCAGATCAAGCTGATCAACCCCGCACCGTACTACCTTGGATACCTGCATTTCTTCTTCTTCTATCCCGATAAGAAAGAATTCGTGGAGAAATGCGGCGACAAGTTCGCGACCGACGCGGACAAATTGCTCTACAACGGCCCGTTCATCTTGAAGGAATGGAAACACGAAGCCGAATACGTCCTCGAAAAGAACCCTAACTATTGGAACAAGGACGCTATCAAACTGGACGGGATCAGGGTCTTGATCGTCCAGGATCGCACCACCGCATTCAATATGTTTGAAAGCGGCGAACTCGACTTCGCCGATGTCCCACTGAACCTGGTCCAGAAGTACGTGTCGGAGGGCAAGGCTAAACTCCGCTATACAGGGGCAAACGATTGGATCAAGTTCAACCTGAAGAGCGGCCCCGCCATTCTGAAGAACAAGAACTTCCGAAAGGCGTTGGCCTACGGCGTCGATAGGGAAGAGTATATCAATGCGGCCACCAAAGGGGTCTACGACGCCGCCACCCGTTACATGCTTCCGGTGGTGGCCGGGCTCGAGAAACCCTTCGTGCAGGAATATCCGCTTGAATTCTTCCCGAAGAAGGCCGACGTCGCGAAGGCCCAGGAATACCTGAAGAAGGCCATGCAGGAAATGAACATCAAGAAACCCTCGGATATAAAGATCGAGTACCTGATCCAGGATGACGATGTCTCCCGCCTGATGGCCGAGTCTCTACAGGATATCTTCCGCCGGAACCTTGGTATCGAGTTCGTGCCGAAACAGGTCCCGTACAAGCAGAAGCTCGCGCAGGATGGCAAGTACGACTACCAGACCGTTTACCAGGGCTGGGGACCCGACTACGACGACCCGATGACGTATCTGGAGATATGGTTGTCCAGCTCGACGAGCACCAATAGCGGTTGGACCAATAAGAAATTCGACGAGGTGGTCAACCTCGCGAGGACCACCACCGACGCCAAGAAACGGGCGGACGCAATGTTCGAAGCAGAGAAGATCCTGCTCGAAGAAGTGGTCTTCGTCCCCCTTCAGTTCAGAAGGGAAGCCTGGACGGCTAAGGATTATGTGAAGGGCGTGCTGAGGCCGTACATCGGCGCGGACATAGACGTGTATACGCTACGGTTGAAGGCAAGAAGTAGGGTAACGGCTGAGTAGCCGGTCGGGTACCCACCCGCCCGGCGATCGTGAGAGACCGTGGGTATGCGCCGTGGCGGCGCATACCCACGGCAAACGGGGGAGTCCTTATGTTCAAGTACGTGATGAACAGGCTCATAATATCCCTGATCACGGTGTTTGCCCTTGTGACCGTCGTGTTCGTGATCAT
>JAHDPS010000191.1 GCA_018434225.1 Bacillota bacterium | reverse complement strand
CTGATCCAGGCCGTGAAGAGCGGGGCGGAGTCGTACGACGCCATAGAGGTAATGGCATGCCCGGGCGGTTGCATAGGCGGAGGCGGGCAGCCGGTTGGTAGCGGCGTGCAGAAAGAGGGCGGCGCCATCGGTAGGAAGGCGAAGAGGAGCGAGGGGCTTTACCTGATCGATAAGGAGCTCCAGATCAAGAACCCCAAAGAAAACCCGTTCCTCGACAAGGTGTATGAGGAATGGCTCGGGAAGCCCGGTGGTGACATCGCGCACCATGCCCTGCACACGACATACAGCCATAGGAAGAGAATCAAGGAGCGCGGGATTACCGGCATCCTGCAGGCCACTGAGCCCGGGGCCATCGATGTATCCGTTTGCGTCGGCACGGGATGCTTCGTGAAGGGTTCGTACGACGTGCTGGACGCTTTCCTGAAGGCCGCCAAGTCGAGCGGCGTGGAGGGCAGAGTGAATCTTCAGGCCACGTTCTGCCTGGAACACTGCGGCCAGGGTGTGTCTGTGAAGATCGGCGATGAAGTGATAACCGGAGTCAATAAGTCGAATGCGGCGGACGTGTTCGAAAAGCAGGTTGTAGCCAGACTGAACGGACGGAAGTAAGAACCTGGGAGACGTGAGGCTGCGATGGTCACAGTCGAGATATGCATGGGGAGCTCGTGCTTTATGAGGGGTTCGGGTGAGGTGGTCGAGGTGTTGAAGGCCATCCTGTCCGCCCGGGGCCTCGAGCAGAAGGTCGTGCTCAAGGGGTGCTTTTGCATGGAGCGGTGCACGAACGGCGTGACTATGAGAATCGGCGACCGCGTATTTTCCCAGGTGCATAAGGAGGATGTTCCGCGCCTGTTCGAGGACGAGATTCTTCCCGTCCTCGAACAGGGCCCATTCTGACGGGGGGTGTCCGCGTGGCGGTGATCAGCACCATAGAGGCCAGGTGCAAAGACTGTTACAAGTGCCTGCGTTCGTGTCCGGTGAAAGCCATCCGCTTCGTGGGTGATGCCTCCAAGTCTCAACTTCACGCACAGGTTATGCCGGAGAGGTGCATCCTGGATGGCACTTGCCTGTTGGCCTGCCCGCAGAAGGCGAAGAGGGTCAGGGTCGACAAGGACGCCGTCAAGGCCCTGATCGGGAGCGGCAGGCCTGTGATCGCGAGCCTCGCCCCGTCGTTTGCGGGTACGTTCCTCCGCGAGAGGCAGGGTCGCGTTATCGCCGCGATCAGGCGGCTTGGTTTCACCCGCGTGGAGGAAACGTCGTATGCCGCAGAGGCGGTGAGCGCCGAACATGTGCGGACGCTCGGCGGAGTGATCGGCCCCGCGATAACCAGTTCGTGTCCGGTAATCGTGAACCTCGTGGAGATGTACTACCCGGAGGTCATTCCGCACCTCGCGCCTGTAGTGTCACCGATGGTGGCGCACGCAAGATACATCAAGATGGCTAATCCCGGCGCGGCGGTAGTGTTCATAGGGCCGTGCGTCGCGAAGAAGGATGAGGGGGAGAGGAGCGGCGAGGTGGACGCCGTGCTGACGTTCTCCGAACTCTCGGCGTGGTTGAGAGAGGAACACGTGGACATGGAGGCGCTCGATGAATCCGAACCTGATGGACCGGGCCCGGTCGCTGCGAGGTTGTTCCCGTTGGATGGCGGCCTGCTAAGGACGGCGGCTCTTTCCACGGACGTTCTATCGGATGAATACAGGGTGATTAGCGGCATCGAGAATTGCATGCAATTCTTCGACCGCCTGCGAGCCGGCGATAGTCGGGATAATCCCTTGACGATGGTCGAGATGATGGCTTGCACCGGAGGCTGCATTTCCGGGGCGGGGATCCAGGGGTGTCTGCCCGCAGTGAACGCCAGCGACAGAAGGCAGGCGGTCATAGAGTACTACCGTGAGCACGCCTCGGATAATCGACCGGCCCCGGAGGCAGTAGAGTTGGACCTGAGAAGGGGCTATAAATCGAGAAGGCCCGAGTCGCTCATTCCGGACGAGATCACTATCAGGGGGATATTGGCGCAAACGGGCAAGTTGACCTCGGAGGACGAGCTCAACTGCGGCGCCTGTGGTTACGGGTCGTGCAAGGAGAAGGCGGTCGCGGTGTTCCACGGATTCGCCGACCTGCAGATGTGCATACCTTTCATGCGCGAGCGAGCCGAGTCACTTTCGAACGTGGTCCTTGGTTCGACGCCGAACGGCGTGGTTGTCGTGGACCCTACCTTGCACATCGTGGAGATGAACCGCGCTGCTGAGGCGATGTTCGGGTGCACTAAGCAGAAGATGGCCGGCCGGCTGCTGTCGGATTTGATAGAGCCGGGGAATTTCGAGAGGGTATTGGAAAGCCGTAGGTTGTTGAGGGTCAGCGTGGACTACCCTCAATACTCGCTCTCCACCGACCAGTCTATATTCTTTGTTGATAGAGAGAACCTGGTAATCGGCATTTTTGTGGACAGGACGGACGAGGAGAAGCGGAGGAGCGAGGCATTCAGGACCAGGCAGTCAGTAGTGAGCCGCGCCCAGGAAGTCATCGACAAGCAAATGAAGGTGGCGCAGGAGATCGCGGGCCTCCTGGGGGAGACGACGGCTGAAACCAAGGTGCTCCTTACAAAGTTGATGGAACTCATGAAAAAGGACGAGTGAACTGTGTCATTCCGTGGCGGCGGTCTGTTCGTGGAAATAGGCAAGGCTCAACTTCAAAAATCCGGCGAGGAACTGTGTGGTGACTCGATCGAGATCACCCAGACCAGGGATTCGACCATAGTGGTCCTCTCCGACGGTCTCGGGAGCGGCGTGAAGGCCAATATCCTCTCGTCGCTCACGACGACGATAGCCTCGACGATGCTGAAGAACGGATGCACGATAGACGACGTGGTCAGTACCCTGGCCGCTACGCTTCCAGTGTGCAAGGTGAGGCAACTTGCCTACAGCACATTCAGTATCCTCCAGGTGTTCAAGGATGGACGGGCTTACCTGGCCGAATACGACAATCCCCAGATGTTCGCCGGCGGAAAGGGAGGTCCTCGGTGCCTCGCGGCTACCGAACGCAAGGTCGGCGAGCGGACGATCCGCGAGTCGTATTTCAATCTCGGCGATGGGGACTGGCTGTGCATGGTGAGCGACGGCGTGCTTCACGCAGGCATTGGCGGGATCTGGAACCTGGGTTGGGGATGGGAGCGTGTCGGCGCGTTCGTTCAGCAAGTCGCGTCGCAGGAATTACCCGCACAGGAATTCGCCGGAGAAATCATCGCGTTGTGTAGCAAGCTATACGGCGGCAAGGCGGGCGATGACGCGTCCGTGATAGTTATCAAGACGCGGACTCCCAGGCAGGTCACGCTGTTGATCGGCCCTCCCAGGGATCCGGCTGACGATGCAAAAGTGGTCTCCAGGCTACTGAAGGCGCCGGGCAAGACGGTCGTGTGCGGGGGAACCACTGGGAACATCGTGGCCAGGGTTTTGGGGGAAAAGATAGAGGTCGATCTCAATTCAAGCGACGAGGATGTTCCGCCTATCGGGTTCATTAAGGGCATAGACCTTGTGACGGAGGGTATGCTCACCCTCGTCAGGGCGTTGAGCAATCTGCGCGAGGAAGTCCCGCTTTCCAGGATATACTTCAACACTGATGGAGCGAGCAAGTTGACCGCGATGCTGTTGAAGGCGGACAGAGTGCACTTCATCGTCGGGCGGGCCATTAATCCAGCGCACCAATCGCCTGGCGTGCCTCCGCTTCTCGCGCTGAAGCCGCAGATTGTCGACGATATGGTCAAGCAACTTCGGAGGCTTGGGAAGAAAGTCACGGTCGAATCTCACTGACGATATTCCTGTATAGGCATTTTCGCTTTGTTTATAATACCTTTTACAATGTCTATTCACAAATCTACTGACAACTTTGAGCGACACTTTTGAGGGTAACCAAAAACCAGGTACCCCTTCACAAAGAGCAGGAGACTACCCCCTCCTGCTTTTTTCTTTTGGTGCCACCTTCGCCCCTTGCCCAGGGTCCCCGCCTGATATTCCGTGCCCAAGATGCGCAGCCCACCGTCGCACGGGCGCGAGGCCTGATCCGCTCTGATAGGCGTAGTTGTTCGCTGCTACGCCGCACAAAGATGTGTCCGCCGGGGGGTCAATGTTCCCTTCCACGATCGTTGGCGAGGGATGATGCTTCCTCCACTGTTGTTGTTTTGATAGCTTTGCGGTGGCCAATAGCTTCACCCGGGCAGCTTTCCGGGCCTCGATCAGTGCTGTGAGGCAATGTTCCAGACTGCGATCACCTCTGCCACCCCCTGCTCGAGAGGTATTGCGTTATCGGCTTTGGGTGGTTATAATAGGCCCAATAGGCGATGACGGGAAGAGTAAGGATCGGTTTCCGGTTACAGAGAGCGGCGGCGTGCTGAGAGAGTCGCACCGGATACATCCCGAAAATCATTCCTGAGCCGCGCCCCGAAAGGCACGACCTAGTAGACGGCGCCGGTAGGCTACCGTTAGATGGCCAGGGTATCGAGCAGCCGAGACCCTTCATCGCGGCGCTCCGTACCCGGAGAGCGCCGGGCTTTTTCCGGTGAATTAGGGTG
>JAHDPS010000133.1 GCA_018434225.1 Bacillota bacterium | reverse complement strand
TTCTCGTGTCCCGGGCCCTGCTCTAATCTCTCGCGCCTTGTAGAGCCTCCTAGAACACCCGTTTACCTGGGTTTTTGTCAGTGAACCTCTGCTGGCGCTCCTGCTATGTCCTGCGCTATGCGTCCGCACCGTGCAGCCGCGCAGTTCGGCCACTCGCCGCAGGAACTCGAAGCGCCCACGCGCCGCGTCAAGCCAGTCACTCATTCCCGCTCACCGCCTCCCTGAGCTATGAACTCCTCCAGGGCTGATTCGGGCACTCGCCATGCCCTGCCCACTCTCACGCCCCGCAGGGTTCCAGCCTCCAGCAGGTTATAAACAGTCCGCACACTCACCCTGAGAATGCCGGCCACCTCGGCCACCGTCAGCATCTTCTCCATGCCTCCACCCCCTATATAATGGCCTCGTGCTTTCCTTCGGCCTCAATGCCTGCGTAGGTGTAGGTTCCCGCGTAGAACTCGCGCCGGTCCAGAATCCTCTTGACGGTCATCTTCTTGAACTGAGCGCCCTGGGCTGTTGTGTGCCCCTCCACGTTCAACATGCCGGCCACGGCCTCCAGGCTTGCCCCTGGGTTCGCGTCGGCCAGCTCGAACACGCGCCGCACGGTTTCGGCCTTCTCAGCGTCCAGGGCCAGCACCTTCGCGCCTTTCTCAGCCGTGTAGCCAATCGGAGCGCCGCCGCCGGCATAGCCACCGCCACGGGCTTTCTGCTTGCGCCCGCCGGCCATACGCTCTGCGATTCGCGCCCGCTCGAACTGCGCGAAGGCTCCAATAACCTGCCGGAAGAGGACGTTCGCCGGGTCTTGGCCTCGGAAGGGTTCGGCCACTGAGATAAGCTCCACGTCGCCGCGAAGAAGCTCTTTCTCGATCCACAACTGGGCCATTAGGTCACGGGCTATCCGGTCCATTTTCGCCACTATCACGAAGGCAAACTGGCCGGCTTCCGCGTCGTTCAGCAACCGGGTCAGTTCGGGCCTGTCCAGCTTCGCGCCGGAAATGGCCTCGTCAACATACCACTCGGCCACCTCGTAACCCTGGGCCTTCGCGTATGTCTCCACGGCCTCCCTCTGCGCCGCCAGTCCGTATTTGTCCTCGCCGATCTGCCCTTCGCCCGACACTCTGAGGTATCCCGCCGCCTTCGTCATGGTCACGCCCTCCCGTAACGCCAAACTCAATTCCTGTTACGGGTCTATTATACAGTGAATCGAATGCAATGTAAAGCATCCCGTGCATCTAGTGTAACAACGTGCACAATGGACACACCACGCGCCTCTCTGCGGGCCCCCACCGCCGGGCCTGTCCATTCACCCCCGGCAGGCCTCAAACTCGCGCCTGCGGGCCTCCAGGGCCCTGAAGTGGCACAAATACACCCCCCTCATGCGCGAAATGCCTCCCGGGTCTTTGCAACTGCCTTGCCGGTCTACCTATGCGCCGCCTGTCTCTTGCCATGGGGGATACCCCCCCGAAGGCTCTGAGGGGAATTTTCGCGCATTGAGTTGGCCACTCGGTATGCCATAATGCCCGCCAGGCTTTCACGCGGGCCCCCCTGGCACTATAAGATTCTGCACCTGCTGTTTGTCGGCCACGTTCACCTGCACGAACGGCAGTTCCAGCTTCCTCACCTGCGCAAGAGTCCGGCACGCGCTCAGGAAGTCTTTCTGCGCCGCCGCCAGTCGCTTATGTTTGTGAGCATCAACGTTCAATGTGTCCTTCCTCAAACCCATGGCACACA
>JAHDPS010000121.1 GCA_018434225.1 Bacillota bacterium | reverse complement strand
TATCGAGCCGTCCGAACGTATCAGCATGAAGAGCGCGGGTAGTGACAACAAGTGGCCTGCGACTACTACCGCCCTCCTGCCAATCCTATCAGACATGAATCCTCCAAGGAGGCAGCCTATTCCCTCTGCGATCAAATAGAAGGAAAGGGCCCATTTCACAGGCCCGATGGACCAGATTCTCACGTCGGTCAGGTATACCCCCACGAACGAGTAGAAGGTGCTCCCCACCCAGCTCCGGAGAAGGCCGATCGCCAGCACAGCGCTGAGAGGCCGCCACTTCGCCCTCAGTTCTTTGATCGCATTGCCTCGGTTGTCCGAAACATCCAGCCTCGTCCTCCACGGGCCGAACTTCCAAAGCAGCGGGAATAGCAGCAAGGCAGGTACCGCTCCGAAGTAGCTCTTGTCGAGGCCGTACGCGCCCACCAGCGTCAACGCGAGCACCGGTCCCAAAGACACGCCGATACTTCCGGATGCGCTGAACAGCCCCATTGTCAGACCGCGGCGCCGGGTGCTCAGTATTGAGGCCAGCGCCATACCCTGCGGGTGGAATATGGAGGAACTCATGTTCCCCAGGGCCACAGCAACCGCGACGGCCGCATAGGCGGACCAGCACCCGATGGAGCTCATTACGAGGCCCGTCACGGGCAAAGCTAGAACCGTGTATCCAAGCCAACCCGTACGGTCCACAAAAAATCCCGCGACCGGTTGTGACACCAGTTTGGACAGGTTGAAAATGGCAACCAGAGCGCCGGCCTGCGTATGCGTCAGGCTCATTTTCTTGATCAGGAGGGGTAGCAATGCCATGAGAAAGGGAATGTACATATCGTGCGCCGCGTGCTCAACGGATAGGAGCAATGTGGGCATGATACCGCGGTTTTGCGAAGTCTGAGCGTCTCTATTCTGTGCAGCGGATTGAGTCACCCGGGATTGGTTCTAACATGAACGACCGATCTCCTTCCGTAGGACTCCGGGAAGGCGCACCGAATTATCGCATACGTGCGCCGGCATGTTGAGTGAACAACGAAACGAGGTTAGATGAGGTTAGATATGGACGAACAGACAAGGCTGAAATCGGGAAAACAGGCTGTTACCATCGCACTCGTCGTCAATGCGTGTCTTGCGGTTGTAAAGGGCGTGCTCGGATACATGTCCGGCAGCACCGTCGTAATGGCGGACGCCTTCAACGACGCGTCCGATCTCCTGGTGAGCGGGGCGATATGGGGCGGTCTCGTTTTCGCCTACAAGCCGCCCGACGACGAACACCATTACGGATACGGCAAGGCCGAACCGCTGGTCGCCATGCTGGTCGCGTCCGTTCTAGCGGCCACCGCCGTCGGCATCGGCTTCTCAGCGTACCGCGCGATAGGGCGGCCCGAATCCGAGGCGCCCGGTTGGCTCGCGGTGGTGGCCTCGCTGATATCGGTGGCGGGGAAGGAGTCCCTATTCCGCTATACGCTGGGGGTGGGTCGCAGGATCGGCAGCTCGGCCGTTGTCGCCGACGCGTGGCACGTTCGCTCCGACGTCATCGCATCGCTGGGGGCCCTGGTAGGAAGCATCGGTGCGAGGATCGGTCCGGTGGTCCTGGACCCTGTCAGCGCGATCTTCGTCGGGATCCTCATACTCAAGGCGGCCGGAGAGATATTAAAGGACGCCCTGGCTCAGCTCCTGGACAAATCCCCCGATAAGGAAATTGTCGATACTATCGAGGCCGCCACCAGGAAGACAGATGGAGTCCAGAACGTCCACGCTGTAAGGGCCAGAGTTTCGGGGCCGCATGTGTTCGTCGATCTCATCATCTGTGTGGATAAAAAAAGCACCGTGGAGGAAGGACATAGGACATCCGAACGGGCGAAGAGAGAGATAATGAATGAGTGCCGAAAGGTCAAAGATGTCAGCGTGCAGGTGAACCCCTGTTACCGCTCCGATCACGACCCCTCCCTCTGCGCGAGCTGTCCCCACGCGGCGCGCATAGCGAAAGAGGCGCCCAAGAGGGTGTGAGCGGCTTGCCATGCTCGGACGCGCGCAAGAGGCATTGTCCGCACTTACGATGGGTCTACTGCGGCAATTGAAGGGCAGGAGGGGGCAATCGCGGGACGCATGAGATCTTGTGCAATCTGGTTCTCTCTATCTGTTCTCTCCCTTGGATTGCAGCACCTGTCCGCGGCCTCACCGGGTACAGTCGAGGTTTTCTATTCTCGCGGGGCATTCCCCATAATAGCGCGAGGCCTTTGTCTAATATCCAGCCCCTTCCCCTTCTCCATCGCGGAACTCACCGTAGGGGTATCGGCGCTGTTCCTGATATCCTGGATCGCGGGTACCATAAGGGCGGTGCGGCAGGCGCCCGGCACGAGGCGGCGGGCGGTTTTACACCAGGTGGCGGTCATATTGTCGTTCCTGTTTACGGCCTATTCCGGTTTCGTGGTTCTCTGGGGCCTCAATTACAACAGGCAGCCCTTCAGCCATATCGTCGGGTTGGCGTCCAGGCCCGCCTCTGTTGACGACCTTGCCGCACTGTGCGACAACCTTTGCCGAAGAGCAAACTACCTGCGTCTCCACGTGAGCGAGGATTCGGTGGGGGCAATGCGGCTCAACGACAGTATCCCCGTCGCGCTGCGCCGAGCGTCCCTGGGATACGACGAGACGTCATCCATCTACCCCGTCCTGGGGGGGCAATACAGCGCGCCCAAGGCCGTTTTCTCGTCGGACCTATGGTCGTACACGGGCATTGGCGGGATGTACTGGCCTTTCACGGGAGAAGCGAACGTCAACATCGCCGTCCCGGCGTCATCGATCCCCGCGACGGCGTGTCACGAAATGGCCCATCAGCGCGGCTTCGCCCGGGAGGATGAGGCAAACTACATCGCCTACGTAGCCTGTCGCCTCCACCCAGACGCGGACTTTCAATACTCCGGCGCCCTGCTGGGGCTCAACAACGCCATGGCCGAACTGCGCCGGCGTAACCCCGGGAGATACGCAGTGATCCGTGGTCAATACAGCGAAGGCGTCGCCCGTGACCTAGCCCTCGTGGACTCGTTCTGGCGGGCCCACGAGGGGCCCGTCGAGCGTTTCTCCGACGAGGTGAATGATCGCTATTTGAAGGCCAACGGCCAGAGCGATGGCGTCCTGAGCTACGGGCGAATGGTCGACCTTTTGCTGGCGGAATACCTGAGCGCGCGGACCGGGGGTTCATGAACCTATACCCGATTTCGATGATGCCCGGCTGCCGTTTCCACGACTGTCCTGATCGCGATCGCCGCCCGCCTATACCCGACCGTAATCACCTGACGGCCGCAGGCGTGCCCCCATCATCCTGAACAGTTGAACACCTGGTATTATTCAGGGAGCGATGATCTCTGGTCGATTCCGCTTCATCTGCTCAACAATCCCGGCTTGACGTCGCACAGGTTCACGACGGCCCAGATCAGGTCCCTACGGCTGATAATCCCCACTAGTTGGCCGTTATCGAGGACGGGAAGCCGGTTGATCTTCTTCGCCACCATCAATCTGGCCACGTCCTCGAGGGGCGTCTTCACATCGACCGTTGCCACCTTGCGAGTCATGACATCCTCAACTTTAGTATCGTGTATCGTGCAGAGTCCCTGGACGAACTTGGCAATATGCTCGACCGGCGTCTGCGGCGAGATCCAGCCCGTGGTATCCATCAGGCCGACGACGCGCAATTGTTGGCTCCGCTGCAGAAGGTCATATTCGGTGATGATTCCGACCAGGCGCCCAGCCTCGTCGACCACGGGAGCGCCGCTTATTCGCTTCTCCTGAAACAATCCGGCCACCTCGCCGAGAGAGGTGCCCTGCTTTACGGTAATAACGGGCGATCTCATGACATCTCTCGCCTTCATTGCCTCCACCCCCATCGATTCTTCCAAAGCCGCTGTGTCGTCGTTGCTCACTCACCGGATTCGCTTATTGCGGTCGAACTATCCTTCTCTGCAGGTTCATATCCACCTTCTTCCCTGTCGGGCCTCCCATATCGGGTCCCCCCTGTCGGGTCGAGGAGCGACCGCCCCGCCCAATCCCCTGCGATACCCGGGCTCACATACGTGCAAAAGGAGTAGACCCACACAGTGGCCAATACGGCATCCCAGGACAGTATCTCCGGCTGGAGGATGTGACAGGCGACTTGGAAAGACTGTATGGGAATAGGCGCAACTCGGATGATCCCGGGGCGACGGAGCGCCGACGAGAGGAAGCGCACATCGATAGAGTCTTCTGCAAGTCCTGCGAACACATGGACGACCTCCCGGACGATTGTGTGGCCCTCACCGTGACATCGCCACCGTACTGGAACGCGATTGACTACGACAGGCACACGGAGGATTCCAGCCAATTCTTCAGGACCCGCAACTACTCGGTCGGCTACGGGGATTACGAACAATATCTCGACTGGTACGCAAGCATATCCCAGGAGATCCTCCGGGTCACGAGGCCCGGTGGCTTTCACAGTATAGTGATTGGGACTGTACTAATGAACGGACGCCACTACCCGGTCCCCATGGATGTGACGGCCCAGTTTACGCGCATAGGATGGGAATTCAGGCAGGATGTCGTGTGGCATAAGGTCACGGGTGGGGTGAAGCGCGCCGGCGTATTCCTCCAGCATCCGTATCCGGGGTATTTCTACCCAAACATAATGACTGAGTACATCCTGATCTTCAGAAAACCGGGGCCGCCGGTCTTCCAAGGGAAGACTCCGGCTGAGAAGCAAGCGGCCCGGGTCGCGATCAAGAGGCTATTTACCAATGAGATAGCGAACACCGTGTGGCACATCGCGCCGGTACCCCCGGGCCACCTCGACCATCCCTGCTCCTTCCCCGAGGAGATACCCGATCGCCTCATCCAGTTATACTCGTATCCAGGCGATCTAATCCTGGATCCGTTCTGCGGGTCCGGCCAAACCCTCAAAGTGGCGCGCCATCGAGGCAGGCATTATGTAGGGTACGATACCAGCCCAAAATACGTAGATATCGCAAGGAAGCGCATCCACGAGCCCCCGGCGATTCGCGAAGAACAGCTGGTTGCGGTCTTCGATAGAATCCCTGTCGACGCCGAAAGGGGGGGCCCGACCCG
>JAHDPS010000102.1 GCA_018434225.1 Bacillota bacterium | reverse complement strand
CGGGGAGGCATTCCGGGCTTGAAATGGATCATGAGCGTCAGCCTGGGCGACGCTTCGCGTGACTTCACCGTCGAAACGGATATTGCGGGGGAGCGAGTTCTCCTCGAGAGGCGCGGAACAGGGGGCGACATTCGCCTCGCCCGCGATCTGATGCGGCTGTACGATGGGCGCGTGACGTCCTTCGGAATTGGAGGGGCAAACCTGCACTATGTCGTCGGCGCGGCGGAATACCGCATGCGGGCGGCCTGGGCGCTGCGGGACGCCGCCACGCGAACGCCCGTGGCTGACGGCAGTCTGATTAAGCGGTTCATCGAACCCACGATAATTGACCATCTTGCCCGAAATGGTGTACAGTTTCGGGGGAAGCGGGCCGTCATATCCTCGGCGCTCGACAGGTGGTATCTGGCCGAGGCCCTCGAGCGGGCGGGCTCCAAAATCGGGATACTTGACGCTGCTCTGGCGCTGCGTCTTCCAGTGGTCTTCCAGGGAACCCGGGTTTTCGGGTTCGCGGCTCGAGCGACTATGCCGGCGCTGAGACGGCTGCCGCTGAGATGGTTGTACCCGCGGCGGATAGTCGTGGCTGCCGGCGGACCTGCGGCATGGCGCGGAGGACCGGCGGTAGGCCTGGCGGAAAGGGCGATGGCCTCAGCGGATGTCATCGCGGGCGATTCTTACCTGGCGTGGAGGTGCATGCCCCGTCGCCTGGATGGCAAGACGCTCATTGTATCGACAGCGACCCAGGAGGAAGTCGATGAGATGATGGCGCGCGGCGCCGGCGTTGTCGCGAGCACATCCCCCTCCGTGGCGGGGAGGTCATTCGGCGCGAACATGATCGAGGCGCTGATCGTCGCGTTCGACGGCAGGCCGCCGGCGAAAATTCCAGCGGTCTGCTATCGACAATGGTGGGAGAGGCTGGGGCTGCGATTCAGGATGGAGACGGGGCTAGTACCCCTGTCTCATTGACTCGCGGACGAGGTCGGCCAGCATCTTGCGCAGTCTGGGCGTACCCAGGATCTCGCGGATGGCCTGTTCGGCTTCGGGCGACTTGAGGGCGTCAGCGAACGCCTGTCGCGCCTCCGGCGTGTGGAGCGCATCCTTCAGGACATTGCGAGCCTCGGGGGACGTGCTCATCGTCGCCAGGATTTCCCTGGTGAGGGCGTCCTTGTCGACATTGATTTCCGGGATCATGTCCTGAAGGATGACCCGAGTCTCATCGCTCTTCAAGGCATCCTGCAGCGCTTGCCTGAAGATGCCCCTGACATCCCAGGGTCGGCGGCCGGAAACGGAATGGAACACCGGGAGCCTGTCGGTCACGAACGGTATGAGCGACGCGACTGACAGCGCTAACGCGATAGTCACAACCAGGGCCGGGAGTGATCTGCGGTTCACTCTCATCACCTCCGGAGACAATTCTGCCCAGGGGCGGATTGTTTATCCTGAGCGCTCATCCTGGTTGTCCATCTTACTCATAGCGCAGGTGAAGATCATGCATCCGTATCTGTTCAAGTGGGGACCCATCACAATCTGGTCTTACGGGCTCATGCTGGATCTCGGGTTCATCCTGGGAGCGGTGCTGGCGGCCAGGGAGGCGGACCGCAGGGGTATCGGCGGGGCGTGGATGTACGACCTCCTTCTGGCAATGCTGGTGGCGGGTGTCGTGGTCAGCCGCGCCCTCTATGTTTTGCTGAATCTCGGCCTATACGTTTCCAATCCGTGGACCATCTTCAATATTACAGAGGGGGGATTGGCGCTTCACGGCGCCCTGCTCGGGGGCTTGCTCGTGGCTATCTGGTTCTGCCTCAAGAAGGGGATAGCGTTTTTCGAGCTCGCCGACACAGTCTCTCCCTCGCTTGCTCTCGGCATCGCTGTGGCGCGGTGGGGGTGCATGCTGAACGGTTGCTGTTACGGGATACCAACCTCCGGAAAGTGGGGCATTTTAACCAGATATGCGCCCGGTTTGAGGCATCCCACCCAGATATATGAGTCGCTTCTCGCGTTTGGGCTGTTCGCCTTCTTGTGGTGGGCAAGAGACAGGATCAGGGCCAGGGGCCAGCTGTTCATGCTGTTCTTGATGATGTACTCCGTGATCCGGTTCTTCGTGGAATTCTTCCGTGAATCATCGTATATCGGGCCGCTGACTCATGCCCAGGCGGCCAGTATGGCCATAGCCCTGGTGGCCCTGTGGCTCTTCTTCAGGCTGGATCGCCAGGCGGACGGAGCGGGCGCTGCGACCACCTCCGATACCGTTTTCGGCGTCTCATACAATGATGTTGTGGCAGGTAATGAAGGGGTAGCCGGCGACGCACGCGGCGAAAAGCCATCCAGCGGTAACCCAGCTGGTGATAGTGCATCTGGTGATAGTGCAGCCGGTGATGGTGCATCTGGTGACGGCGCGGTGAATGAAGGCGCGGCCGGCGATGGTGCGGACGACGCGAAGTCGGATAGCGGCGGAGGGGAATAGGAACGCGCATTGGCGGTTGCGCAGGGTGCGGTTGCGCAGGGTGCGTAAGAGGGCCTGCGCGACCCTATTCTGTCACTTTCGCCCGGCCATCCATTTGCGGACTAGGACCCACCACAGCGCCATGGCTGCGAAGCCGGTGAGTCCCGTGATGCCGCCCAACAGCGGATTCGTGTCGGGCACGACCATGCCCCACACCCCGTATGCCTGGGAGTTGAAGGCCCCGTGCACGAAAGACGCGAGGAATACGCTCTTGCTCCATAGAGTTAATTCGTTGATGATCGAACCCAGTATCGTGGTGAGCGCCGTCATGAATATAACGCCCAGCCACGGGTAGCCGGGGTAGTTGAAGCCCGCGAAAACGATAGGCGCGTGCCACAGACCCCAGATGATGCCGAGGGCGATGTAGGCGCGCGCTTTGCCCATGGACATCAGCCTGGGCAGGAGAAACCCCCTCCAGCCGAGCTCCTCACCGAAGGCGAAAACGGAATTGATCCACGGCGTTATCAGCGTACTCACCAGGAATAGGCCTATGATGACTACCGGCGCGCCGCCCGGGGGCATGATCGCGGGCGCTGAGGCCGCGGAGAACTGGCGGAGGAACGTTTTGAGGGAGAGGTCGAGAGTGCCCAGCCCCGCGAGTACAGTCACCGCGTAAGATAGCAGGTACACCAATGGGATACTAACAACCACCATGCCGTAGTCCTTCCATGAACCCAATCTCCAACCGTAAGGGACCAGGGGCGCCCGCGAAAGCCGGGAGACGATGAGCGCGGAGGCCGCTGGAACGAGCATTAGCCCGCCTATGATCAGTTGGGCGTAGAGTGGGGCCATTCCAACGAAGGACAGTCCCTTGCCCACCAGCGTAATCCCGGCGCCCCACGTTATCACGAACGTGAGCAGCAGAAATCCGACTATTTCGCTGTTCCGGCGCCTCAAAGCGGTCGCCCCCTATATTCCCTTTCTGAACAGCAGGTAGGAGTACGCTACCGGCAGGATGGCCCCCGCCATTACGAGGGCGAAGAACGCGCCCGACGCCAAGGGGTTGTCGAACGGTGCTATGAGCAGGGATAATGATGCGCCGGCGACCATGGTTCTCGCCGCGAAACGATGAGTCCTTCTCCAGTTCTCCTCACTCGCCAGTGTCCAGGGCACGCGAATTCCAAGGAACCAGTTCTGCTTTATCTTGCCCATACGGTCCCCGATGAGAATGAAGAGCAGTGATACCCCCACCTTAACGAACACGCCGATGTTAACCGAGTATCCAATGCCCGCCATGAGCGTGAGCAGGTATATTCCGTCCATGAACAACACTATGCCCGATCTGATGACGCTGTAAGAGCCCGCAAACTGCTCGTACCTCTTCTTGTTCGGGTCCAACGACGGGAGTATGTCGAACAGCGCGTACATCGCAAGCGCCATCGCGGGAAAGAAGAAGACCGCGAACGCCGCGCTCGACCAGCCATCCACCTCTCCCCTTATGTTCCAGTGCGTGGGAACCCTGTCTGGTAGTCTGGGATATGCCCATATTCCCACCGCGAGGCAGGCCAACGTGACGATTATCAGGACGGGACTTGGACGAAGCACTCTATTTCCCATGGGTTCCGCGCCTCCCCTTGATACTGATTATCCACTTAACGACGTCTTCGAACACGCTCGTGTTCACGCTGTAATCCAGGAACTGCCCCCGTTTTTCGGCGGAGACCAGGCCGGCCTCTTTCAGTATGTTCAGATGATGAGATATGGACGGCTTGGAGATATCAAATTTATCGGCGATCTCCCCGGCGGTCATATCCCCCTGGTTGAGGTATTCCAGTATCCGGCGCCTGGTCGGGTCGGATAGGGCGAAGAAGATGTTTCCCACGGCAGGCATCCCTCTCCTCGATAACATAATGGCGCGCACAGCACCGCATCAGGCATACATGTCTTAGATATTTAGCAATCCATCTAAATGCAGACTACTGCAAAGATAGCGGCATGTCAATACTCGCTTCACTGCCCCATGTCCGGGCCCATACGGGCCGGTGGAGATGCCCGAGTCTCCTCTGCTGAACTGGCAATTGACGCTATCACCAACGCATGATATTGTGACACTGTATATAGTGTCTATTATTAGCCATGTCTCAAGTGTGAGGCATCATAAATGGTGGCAAGGTGAATACTGTGTGGTGAAGCATAACCTATGCCCAGGAGAGAGAAGCGCCTCGGACAATTCCTGAGGACCTTCGAAAGCGCGAAATGGAATGAAGTGGTGACTATCCTCCGTCAGAGTGGATGCGTTGTGGAACAAGCGGAGAGCGGCAGCCACTGGATCGTCTATCACCCGGGCTGGCCGGATTCACCACAGATCACGGTATCGGTTCACGGAAATCGAATCAAAGCCTGTTATGGGCGGAAGATCAGAAGGCTGCTTGAAGAGGTGGCAGGTGAAAAGGGGGAGGGACGCTGATGGATCGGGGCGTCGAGTTTTATGTGAAGCAGTCATACCCGATTGTTCTGCGGAGACTTGCGGTGGAAGAGGGTGGAGGATGGCTTGCGGAGATACCGGATCTTTCGGGATGCATGTCGGACGGCGAAACGATTCCGGAAGCCATCGAGAATCTTGAACAGGCGAAGAGGCTCTGGATTGCCACTGCGCTCAAACGTGGACTCAGCATCCCTGTCCCGCGCATTGAGGACGACGAGTATTCGGGCCGCTTGACTCTGCGTATTCCCAAGAGCATGCACAGAAAACTTTCCGAGCTCTCTCGGAAAGAGGATACGAGCCTGAATCAATTGATTCTGAGTCTCTTGTCGTTCAACTTGGGGGCCTTCGAAAAGCTCGAACCTAAGCCGAGATCGGGGAAGACCGATGCCGTCTTGGTGTTCAGCAATGCCTCTTACGGCAAGTGTAGTCCAGTACACGTCAATAGCCCGACTTGGTGGAACTACCGGTCTTCCAGGATTGAGCCGGGCAAGTGGCTCGGCTCATATCCAAATTGACCTGTATGGAGGCCAACTACCACATGAATGATTCCTTGAAGCTGGGCTTTACCAGCATACAATTGGTGTCTTTGAATGCTCGTACCACGCCGGTCGCAGGCGAGACTGATGCCAGTACCCTTGCCTGGAAATCAGACATCAGCATCCGTGAGCGAAAAAGCGGGACCGTCAGGGTGAGGCTCAGCAAGAAGGTCTATTTCAAGCCGTCTGGACCCGTGGAAATCGATCTCGAGATGGATGCTGAGTGTCAGGCGCCTGATGGTTTGTCCGAGGATGAACTGAAGGCCGCAATCGAGGCATCCGGCTATCCGCTCTACGCAAAGGCCTCGCACATTGTTGCGTTTGTGACCGAGCAGATGACGGGCGTACCTCTCGTTATTCCACCATTCGGGGATGAGGGCGAAGGTACTGATTGACTAGGTAGGATGGCATTTGGGGTCAGCCCTATAGCGCGGCCGTGAGGAAAGCGCCCGCCGCCAGGCCGAGTATTGCGCCCTGTACAAGGGGCGCCTCGTAGCGGAGGCTCATGCCTTCGCGCAGCAGGTGCTCCGTGACGAACAGCATGGCGCCTCCCGCCGAGCCCAGGGAGACGGCCAGCCCTGCCCCGGAGAGCCTTCCGATTGCGGCTCCCACCAGCGCACCGGCGGCCATCGGCAACCCTGACGCGGCGGCGGCCGCGACGACCGCGAGCCTCCGGACCCTCCCGAGGCGCAGCATGGTGGCCAGCGCCATACCCTCAGGAACATCGTGGAGGCCGATGATTATCGCGATCTGGGTGCCCAGGCGGGCGGTTGCGGCGTATCCGGCGCCCACTGCGAGCCCCTCGGCGAAGTTGTGCGCTGCGATGCCCAGCCCAACCACCAGGCCGGTCTGGACGTATTCTTGCCCTCCGCGCGACCCGTGGGTCGTGGAACAGTGGATAAGGGAGTCCGCAAGTAACATCGAGGTGATTCCGGCGACGGCTCCCAGCGCGCCCGGTCCCGGCGACACGCTCAGGGATTCGGGGAGCAGGTCGAAAACTGTGACCGCGAACATCATGCCCGCCGAAAAACCCATCATCGCGGCGAAGGCCCTGCGATCGGGTTCGCGATAGACCGCCGCTACGACGCCCCCGAATCCAGTCCCCACTATGCCCGATACCGCGCCAAGTATCACCGCGGCCGCAATCCCCGTCATTCGCGACACCATCTTCCCGTCAGCAAAAGGCTATTCCGCCTTGCCCTAGCGGTATGTATAGAAAGGGATCGAGACGTGTTGGCAGAACAAATGCGATAGCCGCATTTCAGCGGTGTGATTGTTCGGTGATACTGCGGCGATACTGCGGTAGTAGTGCGGTGGTGATGTCATGTCCAAGGAGATCGCTACTGTATTAATCCTGCCCGAAGGGCGCAGGGTCGAGACCCCCACAGGGCGGACGCTCGCGGAGGCGATTTCCCCCGAGGCCTGGCTCGATCTCCCGTGTGGGGGACGCGGGACGTGCGGACGTTGCCTCGTCAAGGCCGAGGGGATCCTCGAACCACCGGAACCGGATGAAATGGAACTGATCGGCCCCGAGGGACTCGGCGCGGGATTCAGGCTGGCGTGCCGGGCAGTGGTGTCGGGCGACGTAACGGTCACACTTCAACCTGCAGGGCCCCCAGCGGGGAAGGTCATAGACGGGATGGATGTCTCCGCCCTCCTCGAATGCGGGGAAGAGTTCGGTCGCCCGGGAGGTGGCCGGAGGGAGAAGATGACCTGCATCCCAGTGGCGCGTTTGTATCGCTCGGAGCCGCGCTGCGGGGGGCCGTTCGGCCTTGCCCTGGACATCGGCACCACGACCCTGGCCGGGTACCTGATAGATATGGGTGACCGCGCTGGTTGCGGCCTCAGTCCGCGCGTAGTTGCCGCGCTTTGCGCCACCAATCCGCAGGTTTCCCGGGGTGCGGATGTCGTATCCCGGATCGCGTACGCCTCGCCGACCTCCTCGTTGGCGGGATCGGCGGGCGAGGGCCTTCGCGAGATGGCATCGCTCGTGCTGGACGGCTTGAACGCGCTCACGTCGAGGCTCGCCCGGGCGGTCGGCATATCCACCGATGACATCTCTTGCGTCGCGGCCGTGGGGAACACCTGTATGGCCTCATTCTTTCTGGGCGTCAGCCCGGAGGGCCTTGGAAGCGCTCCGTACGTCCCCCCGTTCCGGGGGGCCCTCGCGTATGCCGCGCGGGATATCGGCCTGGGCGTCAATCCGGAGGCGGAGGTGTGGATCGCGCCCGCCATAGCGGGCTACGTCGGAGGGGATTCCGTCGCCGTTGGCGTCGTGGCGAAGGCAATCGACCCGGACGGCACTTGGCTCGCGGTGGATATAGGGACAAACGGAGAGATTCTCCTGCACGCGCGCGGGAGGTTGTTCGCTTGCTCGACTGCGGCCGGACCTGCGTTCGAAGGCGGTCGGATTAGTTGCGGCATGAGAGCGATGCCCGGCGCGATCGACGACGTCAGGTTCGAGGGGCCCGACCTGTCGCCGAGCGTGTCGGTTATCGGCGGCGGCGCGCCGAGGGGTCTCTGCGGCTCGGGCTTGATACGGTCTGTGCGGGAGATGCTCCTGAACGGCATCATCGATCCGAGCGGGAAGTTCAGCCGCGGCGCGGACGCGGGCAGGGCCGCCGGCGT
>JAHDPS010000164.1 GCA_018434225.1 Bacillota bacterium | reverse complement strand
CGCTGATCCTTTTCCCCCTGTCTGAGCAACAATTTGGTTACAGAGCTCAGCTCAGGAGCTTGATTACTGAGACCACCCCGAAGACCCGCCACGGTACGCTGTTACAGAGCTCAGCTCAGGAGCTTGGTTACTGAGACACCATTTACGTGCTAACTAGTGAGGGCTACACCTGGGTTACAGAGCTCAGCTCAGGAGCTTGATTACTGAGACCGAATGATTTTTACCTTCGTACTCATAATCCAGCAGTTACAGAGCTCAGCTCAGGAGCTTCGTTACTGAGACAGAAGCGAGCGAAACCTCGCTTTTCGCGTTTTATACGGGAGGGGGATAAGCATGCCTGATTGCAGCGACACGCCCAATTACGGTGATCTGTTGTTGGCGGTACTGTGGGTTTGTCCCGGGGCCGTAGATGTATGGCCGCTTCATGGGCTTGTAATGAGGTGTGCCCAGGCCCTGGGTTTGGACCCTCTGGAACTACGCAATCCGGGAGTATCGGATGTCCTGGATGTCGCGGTAAACGCCACCACCGTAAACGGCAATACGTGGTACCGTCTGTCCTCAGAGGGCCAGACGATTGTACGCGAGTCAATATCGAAAATGGTACCGCTAAACAGAGTCCGGGAGATTGTCGAGCGAGAGCTGACAGCGACGACCCGGAAGGCTGGCTAGCGTTCGTGCTATTCCCAAACCTCCACAGACCCGTAGAAAGGAGGCCCTTCGATGGACTCTAATCGGAAGAGAGAGGTTCGGGCCAGGTGCCAGGACCTGCTCTGGCGGCTCGAACGAGAGCCGATGAGCCTGCAGATCTTGAAGAAACAGGTCATCGAGCTCATCAAAATCGTTGAAACGGTTGCGACGGACTAACCGAATGGAGGGGTATGACTTGGCGGAAATGCGGCCGGTAGGGTGCCGTGGCCGAAAACAGAAGCTGACGACAGCAGAGGCGGAGCGCATCGTATGCGAGCTTTTGGCCGTTAAGCCGCATGCGTCTCTGACCGAGATATCTCGGGCGCTGGGTGTAGTATGTTCAAAGACAGCTCGGGTTTATCTGAGTAAAATCAGGCAGAGCACTACTTCGCTGAAGACGCTGGCGTTTCTTGATGAAAGGGCGCAGCGCTTTCGCGTCTACGCCGGCAAGAGGACGCCCCATGAAGTCATCGAGGCCATATTGGGATTGAGGAAAGACCTCGGTCGAACCCCGCGCATGGCCGATTTGGACCACCGGCTTAGAAATCATGCGCTGCGCCAGTTCAGCACCTGGAATAGAGCCCTTGAGGCGGCAGGACTTTCGCCCAACAGGATTACACTCACACGTGATTCTGATTCTCGCGAGGAAGTCTTCAGCGACGCCCTGCGGAGGGTCGCCAGCATTATCGGACACCCGCCGACGGAAACGGAATACGAAAAGGCCCGGAAAGCCAGAACGATCCCGTCGCTGCCATATTACCGCGTGGGATACAGACTATTCGGTTCATGGCGGAAGACTCTTCACGCTGCGGGGTTTCAGGTAGTCAGTAAGAAGGTGCAAAGGGAAGAGGCCCTACGCAGCACAATAGCCTTTCATAAACAATGCGGGCGAACCATTGTGAGTGCGAGGGAACTTCCGGGATTGCATTCTGACAAGATTAAGGCTGCTAACCTTGCGGGAATAAAGCTTGTGAGGGTGCAATCGAGGATGGCTTGGCGTCTTGACAAGGTAGCCCGGCTCGGCTTTCCGGAAATTGAGGGCAATGATCGTGGCAGACAATGTGCATTGCGCGCTGCGCAGGGAGAGAATCTTGTCAGCATAGGCGCATCCTACGGTCTCTCGCGCGAGAGGATCCGGCAACTCATAGCGGCATACGCCAGCTGGATTGCTGAGACTGACTCAGGAGAGTTAAGATAGAGGTGAAGACAATATGGCTGGAGTGAGTATCATGGAGTATACAAGAGTTGAACTGAAGGTACCCAAGACGGTAGTTTCGGCACTCGGGGTATCGGCTCCTGAAATGGCGAACGACTTTCCTCGACGCATAGCAGTCTCGCTCTATGCGGAAGGCGCACTCTCTTTAGGGAAGGCTGCCGAGATGGCCGGACTACCATACGCCGAATTCATGAACCTGCTAAGGGTCAGAAAGATCCCCTTGAACTACACCGTTGCCGAGTTGGAAGGGGATGTGGAGACCCTTCGGGAGGTCAATATCTGATGATTGTTGTCAGCGACACGAGCCCATTGATTTTGCTTGCCAAGTTGGACATGCTTCACATCCTGGCGTCGCTGTTTGGCTCTGTACTTGCCCCCGAAGCGGTCATGAGGGAAGTGGGACATCGAGCTGAGGAGCTCGCTCGTGTGGAAGCATCTGGCGTGGTTGTTCGCCGCATGATCTCCAATTCAACAGCTGTTCAGGCATTCTCTGTGTTTCTCGGATCAGGTGAATCCGAGGCTATAGTGCTGGCCCGAGAAACCAAATCTGGGCTGATACTCATGGACGACATGCGTGCCCGCAAAGCCGCTGAGAGTTTTGGAATCAAGGTTGCGGGAACCCTAGCCATCGTTGTTATGGCATGGGAGAAGCAACTTATCGAAGATGGTCCTGCCGTCGTGCAGCATCTCCGGGAAGAAGGCCTTTGGCTGGCCGATTCTCTATATCAGAGAGCTATAGAAGAGATGTCAAGGCCAGAACCTGACCACACGCTACGGCGATAGTCGTTGGCCACCTGGCAGGAGTCGGTCCCCGCGTCAGATTGACTGCGGTTGCGGAGCTTAGGAGCCGGGTTGCTGAGGCATTGAAGCGCTACTCACGGATTTGATTAGGGGCTTATGCCCCTCCGCACTCTTTTTCATCTTCTTGAAGTTCCCCTGTCTATCTGATCGACCCACTTGCTCCCTTGGACGTGTTCTAGGAGCCTCAAGACAGTAATGGTTGCAGAGCCTATCTCAGAGGCTTGATTGCTGAGACAATGCGTGAGGTTAAAACAGAATAGTCTCAGAGCCTATCTACCGGGTATCGAGAGCAAACGACCAAGGAGGTGGCCCGATGAGGGTAGTCTTCAATGAAGGCCAGCGGGTACCCATCAAGATATGGGCGCCTGGCGGAGTTGAAGAAGGGTGTCTGGAACAGTTCGACAACCTCGCGGGGTTGCCGTTCGCGTTTCACCATGTGGCCGGCATGCCCGACACGCATAAGGGCTACGGGATGCCCATCGGCGGGGTACTCGCGACGAAGAAGGTCATCATCCCCAATGCCGTTGGGGTTGACATCGGCTGCGGCGTAGCTGCGGTAAAGACCAACCTGCCTGCGGAAGATGTCCGCCCCGTCTTGAGGGACATCCTCAATCAGATCCAGAGGAACATCCCGACCGGGTTTGGCTGGCACACCGAGCCGCAGGAAAGCGACATCTGGGCTGAGGTCCCCTGTGAGCCCGTTGTTCAGCGCGAGCTGTTGAACGCTATGCGACAACTCGGGACCCTGGGTGGCGGCAACCACTTCATCGAAGTTCAGAGCGATGAGGAGGGTACCGTCTGGGTGATGTTGCACTCTGGCAGCCGAAACCTCGGCAAGCAAGTGTGCGAGTATTACAACAAGATCGCGAACGACCGGAACCAGGAATGGTTCTCGGTCGTGAAGCCGGGCCGGGAACTGGCGTTTCTGCCACTTGACTCGGACGAGGGCAAGGACTACAGGCAAGCGATGGAGTTCTGCCTGAAGTTCGCGAAGGCCAGTCGGGCTCACATGATGGCGAAGATCCGCGACGCCTTCGTCAGGTTTCTCCCGAGTGTTTGGTTCGAGCACTCCTACGATGTCCACCACAACTACGCCGTCATGGAACACCACTTCGGGGAGAACGTGATGGTGCACCGCAAGGGTGCGGTCAAGGCTATAGGGACTGTCATAGTCCCCGGCTCGATGGGCACAAGTTCCTACATTGGAACGGGCCTAGAGAACTCGGAGAGCTTCCTGAGCTGCTCCCACGGCGCCGGCCGTTGCATGGGCCGGAACGAAGCCAAGCGCCAGTTCACGGCCCAGGAGGTCGTCGAGGATATGAAGGCGCTCGGCGTCGAGCTCTTCAAGGCCAAGAAGAACGACGTGGCTGAGGAGTGCCGCCAGGCTTACAAGGACATAGATGCCGTCATGCTGGCCCAGGCGGACCTGGTAAAGCCGGAAGTCAGGCTCCGTCCGCTTGGGGTTGTGAAAGGGTAATCGAGTGTGGGGGCG
>JAHDPS010000033.1 GCA_018434225.1 Bacillota bacterium | reverse complement strand
TCACCGGAAAAGAGAAAGTCCTGCCTATGAACACGGGCGCCGAGGCCGTCGAGACCGCGCTCAAGTGCGCGCGTCGCTGGGCTTACCGCGCAAAGAAGTTACCGGAGAATCAGGCTGAGGTTATTGTGTGCGACGGCAATTTCCACGGCCGAACTACTACCATCATTTCGTTCTCATCCGACGAAGCCTACCGCGCGGGTTTCGGCCCATTCACTCCGGGTTTCCGGCTCATCCCCTATGGGGATATCGCGGCCCTAAAATCCGCGATAAACCCGAATACCGCCGCGTTCATGGTGGAACCCATCCAGGGCGAGGCGGGAGTCAGGATCCCCCCCAGCGGATTCCTGCGCGAAGCGTATCGAGCATGCCGCGAGAACAACGTCCTGTTCCTGGCAGATGAGATCCAGACGGGCCTCGGACGCACGGGCAAGATGTTCTGCTGCGATTGGGAAGATGTCAAGCCCGATATGTACATCATCGGGAAGGCGCTGGGAGGCGGGGTGTATCCCGTGTCCGCGGTAGCGGCCGACGAGGATATTCTGGGCGTCTTTGAACCGGGATCTCACGGATCGACGTTCGGGGGGAACCCACTCGGCGCGGCGGTCGGCGTGGCGTCGGTGGAAGTCATCCAGGATGAGCGACTAGTCGAGCGTTCGAGGGAAGTGGGCGAGCGGTTCCTCCAGAGCCTAAAGACGCTCTCGAACCGCGACATCAAGGAGATCCGTGGTAGAGGGCTTCTCATCGGCGTCGAACTCCACGGGCGCGCGCGTCCGTATTGCGAGAAGCTGATGAAAGAGGGCATACTCGCCAAGGACACCCACGAGAGCGTGATAAGGTTCGCGCCACCGCTCGTCATCTCGGACAAAGAAGTCGAGTGGGCGCTGGACGCCATCAGGCGCGCGCTTAAGGAGTAACGCCCCGCGCCAGTACGTGAATGGCGGGCATAAGCGAGCCGTCCGGCGATATATCGAGAGTGGCGTAAGACGGGCCGCGGTCGCACCTGCTGAAACGGCAGCTGCCTGGATTAACGAATAATATCCCGCCAGAGGAGAACGTCTCGGCCACGTGAGTATGGCCGAATACAACGGCGTTGACGCCCAGGGTTATTGCCCGACGCGTCAACGCCTTCTTATCTCGCTTGACGCCGTATTGATGCCCGTGGGTCAGGAGGATCGTATTGCCGCCAACTTCTATCACCTTCTCCATAGGCCCCGTGGCGATGTGGTCGCAGTTCCCCATTACCCCGAATACCTTGACGTCGACGGCTTCCTGCAGGCGCCTAGAGTCCTCGAAGAAGTCGCCGGCGTGAAGCAGCACATCGACCCGTCCCATTTCCAGGACGGCCATCGTGAGCCTCCTCACGTCCCCGTGAGAATCACTGAGTATCCCCAGCAGCAACCTTATCCACCCGCCGTCGGCGCCATATCAAGCATCCTGACCAGAACAGGTTGAATCGCCCGAAGGGCATTCCCCCGGTGGCTCAATCTGTTCTTGCGCTCGACGCTGATTTCCGCGAACGTCCTGCCATCTTCGCGAATGACAAAAAGGGGATCGTAGCCGAAGCCCCCCGAACCCCTGGGTTCGAACGAGATCAGCCCCTCACAGGTGCCCGTAACCGTTTCTACCGGCCCATCCGGAACGCACGCCGCGATGCAGCATCTAAACCGCGCCGTTCGCTTATCAGCGGGAACTCCCTCCATCATGCCCACGAGCTTCCGGTTGTTCTCCTCGTCGCTCGCGCCCTCGCCCGCGAACCTCGCGGAGCGCACCCCGGGCAAGCCGCCGAGGGCGTCCACCTCCAGGCCAGAATCATCGGCGACTGAAAGCAGTCCGCTGGCCTGTGCCGCATGGCTCGCCTTTATGACGGCGTTCTCCTCGAAAGACGACCCGGTCTCATCGGGGCTCTCGATGTCGGGAAAATCGTTGAGGCTCAGGACCTCGACGTCGAGGTTGCCGAGGATCCCCCTTATCTCGTTCACCTTGCCACAATTCCGCGTCGCAATGACGATCCTTCTACCGGGCACGCCCCACCTCCGCGGCCAGCGGCCCAAGGGTCGCCCGTTCGATCTCGACCAGAGCGCCGACTCCCTCGCGAGCGAGCGAAATAAGCCTCTCCATTTCTGACTGCGAGAACGGGGCCCGCTCACCCGTACCCTGTATCTCCACCACGTCGCCCGCGCCGGTCATGACCAGGTTCATATCGACCCGCGCTTTGGAATCCTCATCGTATGCCAGGTCCAATAGGAGCGTGTTCTCGACGATCCCGACGCTTATGGCCGCGAGAAAGTCCCTTACAGGCAACAAGTCAAACATCCCTCGATTGCGGGCCTTGTCCAGGGCATCCACCATCGCAACGAATGACCCCGTGATGGACGCGGTCCGCGTTCCCCCGTCAGCCTGGATCACATCGCAGTCCACCCACACGGTATGCTCTCCCAAGGCCGAAAGGTCCACAACCGCACGCAGGGACCTGCCAATAAGTCGTTGAATCTCGAGCGTTCTCCCACCGGGTCTACCCCTGGAGGCCTCCCGCTGCGACCGGGTAGGCGTGGATCCCGGCAGCATTCCGTACTCCGCGGTCACCCACCCCTGCCCCGTACCCTTCAAAAAGGACGGCGCCTTATCATCGAGGTTGGCGGTGCAAATCACCTTCGTGTCACCCGCCTCAACCAGAGCGGCGCCATCCGAAAACTTCAAATACCCTCGCGTAATCCTGACCGGTCTGATCTGGTTCCACGACCTACCGTCAGTGCGTACCACCGCCGACCCCCCGCATCAGCAAGTCTCATTTGCCATTGAGTCCGAATATCCCGCCCCGGCGCTGCCTGGTGTCCAGCACAGTGATGAAGGCGTCGGGCGATTCCGAGCCGATGAGACTCAACGCCGCCGGCAACGCCTTTCGTTCGAGCGTCATCATTACCATACTGTGAATGCCCTCACGCCCCGCGGCGGGAACAACTGTGACGCCGAAACCGGCCTCCCTCAACCTGCAAGTCAGTGTGTCCGCCTTGACCTGGGGCAATACGACATGCACAGTCTGGTAACCCGTCGTGATCTTCTCTTCGAGTAGGCTTCCGAGTATGCACCCTGAAGCGAAACCCGAGGCGTAGGCCAGCAATTTGACCGGGTTGTCAATGTGGCCGACGACGCGACCCAGGGCGTGAATGAAGACAAGTACCTCGAAAAAGCCCACCAGGGCAGCCTGTACTCTCTTGCCCCTGACCAGCAGCAACAGTCTTATGGTTCCCAGCGATACATCGACAACGCGGCAGGTGAAGATGAATAGTGCGTCCAGAACGAGCCCCAACGTCAGATTCCCCTTCTGCAGGTTCTTCCATTAGAGTATAACACATCTTTGGGGGCGAAAGCCGCGCCTGCTCGGGTCACGTCCCCTGTTGCGGCAAAAGAGGTATATGTCAAAAGGAGTCAATATCCAGGGCAAATCCCGGAAGAGACTGATGCCATGCGACTGGGACCACATGGCGTCTATGTTCACAAAATCGTATGGCAAGTTAGGTCAAAAAAGATGAAGGGGAACGAGTATGCAGATTGAAACCGACAGAAGTCACATCTCAAGCCGCATTGTATACGTATTTGCAATGAGAGCAGGGTCTATCCCGGCTCCTTTTGCCGAATCTCGTAGAGCCCTGTTAAAATCAGTCTCGCCCAATAAAACTTCCTCGATTGCAACTTTTGACACGTGAAAGTTTAGCTTCTCCCAAAAGGTTTTACCTGCGCAGCCCGATATGGCATATAATAATGGAATGTCTTCATGAGTCTTTGCTTCGATTGCAGTCCACCCGTATACGCGGGCCCAATCAACCAAAAACCGCACCATGCGCGTTCCAATGCCTTTGCGTTGATACGGGTTCTCTTTCTGTTGCGGAGAACCTGTCATGATGCAATGCACGATCAACGTTTTTTCCTCTAATGTATCAAAGGGTGGAAATTCTGTGCTCGAAAAATCATCGGCAGGCCCATGGGGAAATTTTTGCTGAAGGCAAAATCCCAATTCTTTAGACTTGCTGATTTGCTGAATGATTTTGGGATAAAAACGAAGCTGGCCGACAATCTCTTTGCCATGGCGTGCGATGATCGCACATGCGCCATATGCCTCAGTAATTTTGGTCAACAATGGCATATTCCGACTGTAAAACTCTCCCCAGGGCAAGGGGCTGTTCGCCTCCCACTGCATAATTGTGTCTGCAGTAAGTGGTCCTCCGTGCAAACAACGCCAGAGAACAAAATCTGACGTCATCAAGTCAATATCAACATCGTCGTGCATCAATTGTACCTCCACTTCAAGAGGCTATCCATGGGAAAATCCCCAACGATAGCCTCTTCTTTTGGGCATATTATTCGATTGGTGGGACCAAGATGAACACATAATCGATCATATAAATTACAAGGTTGATTTCAATATTACCAGATAAATATAAAGAAGCCAACTGCAACAGCAACAGCAATCGACTTCTTTCGACAAAAATTATGGTGGAGGCGGAGGGAATCGCACCCTCGTCCGAAGGCTCACCAACAGGAGTTTCTACGGGTGTATCCCTTGTTTAGCTTTCTCGCCATCACCGGCCCCCAAAGGCAGGGTCCGGATCCAGCCAGCCCGTTTGTTTCCCTCTACGGTCCCCGGGCCGGGTACCGGTGGGTATCCCGCTTTTATGACGCCCTGGCCGGCTCCCGCGGGATGGGTCCGGTAGAGCGTAGCCGCCTTACGCGGCTAGTGCGTACTCAGTGTTGTTGGCAGTTATCTTGTTCCGCGGATTTACGAGCTGCGGACGCTCGACCCGCTGCTCCTGCCCATGACAACCCCCGTCGAACCTTATTCGCCCCCATAAACGTGTTGTACGCTTTATCATATTCGATATTGCACCGCTCCGCAACTACTATGCCCCGGTAGCCCGATCGCGCCCGTGTCAGCCTATCTTGTTCTTCAGGGCGCGCGCGATGTCGCGCCTCGCGTCCCTCTCAGCGATGTCCTGCCTCTTGTCGTACTCCCTCTTGCCCCGCGCTACAGCGAGTTCAACCTTGGCGAGGCCCCGCTTGAAATACATCTTTAGAGGGACCAGCGTGTACCCTTTCTCCTCGGCCTTCTCGAGGATCCTATGGATCTCTCGCTTGTGGAGCAGTAGTCTCCTCGGCCTCAGCGGGTCGTGATTGAACTTGTCGGCGGGGTCATATGGACTGATATGCGCGTTATACAAGAACACCTCGCCGTTCTTCACCTGCGCGTAAGAATCCCTGAGGCTCAGCCGCCCCATCCGGAGCGATTTCACCTCGGTGCCAACCAGCGCAATGCCCGCCTCGACAGTCTCCTCAATATGATAATCGTGCCGGGCCTTACGATTTTCACCTATTACTTTCACACCACTTGCTTTTTCTCCACCCATCCCAGAATCACCCCGGCGCGACCGTCAACACCGATAAATACACCCCTTCGCTAACCGAAGGGGTCCGCTCTGTTGACATTATAAGTTCCCGGGTAAAAGCATGTCAAGGCGCCGAACCACGGGCGACCCGAGCGAGTACGGGCAACCCCGGTCGCCCGCGCGATCGACCCGGGAAAGGGTGTGATCGGGCGAGCGATTAGAGCGAGTCGCGACCCTCTCTTAGACTAGAGTCCGAGTTCTTTCGATATCCCCTTCATCGAGTCGAGGCCGATCGTCACGAATTCCTCCAGGCTAAGCCCCAGGTCGGAGCAGGCCTCTATAGTCTTCCTGTTGGCGCCCTTGGCGAATGACTTTTCCTTGTACCTATTCAGGACAAAGGCGGTATCTATCGCGGAAAGTCGCTTCTCGGGATGTATGAGCGCGGCCGCCACGATGAGCCCGGTGAGGGGGTCGCACGCGTACAGTGCCTTCGCCATGCGCGTGGCCCGAGGCAGACCGTGTCTTTCGTTGTGGGCTATTACGGCTTCGACGATCTCATCGGTGAAGCCCATCCCCTTGACGATCTCCCCACTCAACAGGCTATGGCGGTCGGGATCGTTCTTCGTTTCCTCGTAATCGATATCGTGGAGAAGCCCCGCCATGCTCCAGTCCTCTTCATTCTCGCCGAAGTGCCGCGCGAGACCGCGCATGACCGCTTCCACGGCGAGACAGTGCTTGAACAGATTCACGTTCGGTAGCCGCGTTTTGACGGCCTGTTCCGCTTCTGGACGATTCATACGGTCGCCTCCTTTAATCACAAAGCACGCTCTCGCCTCCGCGAACACCGTCCCGTCCTCGGAAACTGCCCTCGCGCTGGTCATCGCCCTACTGCCGGCGATCCTGTCCAGCCGGCCTTCGAACCTTACTCTGCTACCACACACGATGGGTTTCCTGAACCTGACCCTCATATCCGCGGTGACCGCATCATAACCGCTGACCCACAAGTACCTGCCCATGACCTCGTCGAGCACTGTGCTAATGATTCCGCCGTGCATGATGCCGGGGAAACCCTGATAAGCGTCGTCTATCACGAACTCTGTAACATACGCGTCCCCATCCATCTCGAAGCGCAGGCGCATACCGGACGGGTTTTGCCGGCCGCAGACAAAGCATTTCGTATTGTAGAGATCCCCATCCCTGTGCAATCTCTCGCCCCCGGTTGTGGAAAGGGCCGGTGTCCAGCGACACCGGCCCGAGGTCGCTAGCCGAAAGCCGGCCTACTTGATCAGCGCGTTCTGTAGGATGAAAGACGCGAACACCACGGATACCATCGAGAGCAGCTTAATGAGGATGTTCAACGACGGACCGGCTGTATCCTTGAACGGATCTCCGACCGTGTCTCCCACGACCGCCGCCTTGTGGGCGGGCGAGCCCTTGCCCCCAAGGTATCCCCCCTCGATGTGCTTCTTGGCGTTATCCCACGCGCCACCCGAGTTCGCCATCATGATGGCCAGCACGAACCCAGTAACTGTCGCTCCCGCGAGAAGGCCTATTACGGCCTCGACGCTGAACAGCAGGCCCAGGACTATCGGGACGATGATCGCCGAGAGCGCCGGCGCCACCATTTCCCTCTGAGCGCTCCTGGTGCATATATCCACGCATCGCGCGTAGTCCGCCCTGGCCTTACCCTCCATGAGCCCGGCTATCTCCTTGAACTGTCTCCGCACCTCAACCACGATTTCCTGCGCCGCGCGCCCGACGGCGCTCATCGCCATCGCAGAGAATACGAACGGCATGACGCCCCCCACGAACAACCCCACGAGGAGCCTTGGGTTCAGAATGGACAGGTCAAGCGGACCGGTCCTGCCGAGCCCCTTAGCAAGGGTCTCGATCTGGTCCCTGTACGCGGCGATCAGGGCGAGCGCCGTCAACGCCGCGGAACCGATCGCGAAGCCCTTGCCTGTCGCCGCGGTAGTGTTACCCAGCGAGTCGAGGGCATCGGTGCGTTTCCTCACCTCCGGATCGAGGTGCGCCATCTCCGCTATGCCCCCGGCGTTATCCGCAACAGGGCCGTACGCGTCGGTGGCCAGCGTGATCCCCAACGTCGAAAGCATGCCGACGGCCGATATGCCGACCCCGTATAGCCCCTGGTTGAAATTCCGCGCCCCGCCCGAGAGGTAGAAGCTCAACAGGATGGCGATGGCGACGATCACCACTGGGACGACGGTGGAGAGCATACCCACGGACAGGCCGCTGATGATGACCGTGGCCGCGCCCGTGGAGGCATTGTCCGCCACCCTACGCGTGGGGCCGTAACCAGCCGAAGTGAAGTACTCGGTGGACAATCCGATGATGTTGCCGGCCACGAGGCCGGATATGACGGCCCAGTACACGCCCAGGTTCTCAGAACCGAGCAGTCCCCTGATGATGAAGAATGAGAGCACAATGATCAAGGCGCTCGAAACATACACACCGCGCCTGAGCGCGGCCAGGAGCACAGATTGCTCAGCGTTCTCGCCCGACTGGACGAAGAATGTCCCGAGGATGGAGGCCAGAACACCGACGGCCGCCATGATGAGCGGGACGGTCACGCCCCTCAAGCCGAACCCGGCGGCTACGGCCAGGGCGCACGTTGCGACGATGGATCCCACGTACGACTCGTAGAGGTCGGCGCCCATTCCGCCGACGTCGCCCACGTTG
>JAHDPS010000257.1 GCA_018434225.1 Bacillota bacterium | reverse complement strand
TAAATAGGTAACAGGCCAGCGCCCCATTCGATGTACCCGTGGCAGACTCTTCCGGGATCCCATACAGGGGAGCGAAGTTTCTGCAGTGGGCGGTCGAACAGCAAAGTGATTCCAACGTAAAGACGTGGTAGCCAACTGCGTTATACCTTCTGCTGATCTCCTCGATCTTTTTCAGGTCTGGAACAATAGAATTCAGCGCGGCCATGTTTCTTATCGGTACCATTATGTCCTTCAGTCCGGTCGACACGATCTGGGCCGGCAAGTCCTCCGGCATTTCGGCCGCAGTAATACCCAGAGAATCCGCGATTTCTTCCTTGTCTATCGTTTGATAGAAGACTGGGACGGGCTGATTCATCATTATAGACAAGTCCCTCTTTACCTCGATGCCTAGGACCCCCGCCCCGGTTTCCTGCGAATACTTGCCGGGCTTGATATACCCCAGGCTTGCCAGGGTAAAGTAGGTGCCTATCGTAGCATGTCCGCACAGATCAACCTCTTCGTTAGGGGTGAAAAACCTTACCTTGAAATCCGCGCGATCTGATTTCATTACGAATGCAGTCTCGCTGAATCCGAGGATGGCGGCTATCTTCCTCATCTCGCACTCAGACAGAGAATCAGCGTTCGGAACCACTCCGGCTGCATTTCCCCCTTCGATGGATTTTGCGAAGGTGTTCAGGGTATAGGCTTTGACCTTCATAATCATTCCCCCCGGCGAATCTGATATTGATTTTACAGGTGAACGACAGTCCCGATATTCATTTCTTCCGCCTTGGATAACAGGTATTTCGAGACAGCAAGATCCTGCAGGGCAATGCCGGTGCTGTCAAATACGGTAATGTCTTTGTCTGACGTCCGGCCCTTGGCTCTCCCCAGGATCAAATGGCCGATCTCGGTCAACTGATTCCTATCGATTATGCCTGCTCTTACTGCACTTTGCGTCTCACCTACCGTCGAAGCCTGGGCGATGTCGTCGACGAAAACGATGGCTCTCTCAAAGATCTTCTCGTCTATCTCCTGCTTGCCCGACCTGTCCGCCCCGATACAGCTGAAATGGGTACCGGGCCTTACCCATTCATTCAATATCGATGCTTTGCAGGAAGGTGTCGCAGTTATTACGGCATCCACCTCTTCGAGTGCTTTCATGACATTATCGACGGCAATAAAGTCAACTGATTCTACCCTTTGTATCCAGGCGCTGTTGCCGGGCTCCTTGACATCATTCAGGATTCTCCCGAGCCCCGCCCTGATGGAATACCGAAACCTTACCGCACTTTCGTGCCTCACAGGATTGAAAATATACACTCTCTCGATCGAGGGCACCTCGGAAATCGCCGCGGCTATCTGGAAGGTTGCCTGGAATCCAGTACCCACAACGAGCAGAGTCTTCGAGTTAGGCTTGGCGAGGTGCTTTACGCCTACAGCGCCTGCGGCCCCGGTGCGCATTGCCGTCAAATGCCTTGCATTCATTATTGCTTTGGGGAATCCGTTTGTCAGGTCGAATGTCATGGTCAACCCGGTTAAAGCTGGAAGTCCTATCCTTTCATTGTCTCCAAACCATGAGACGAGCTTCAAACCGAATACATCCTCGCCGGTCAACATGCCGGATTTGATATCCATATCGGCCCTGCCGTCATGAAGGTCCTCAGATATCAGGGGAAAGAGCCTCGCCTGGTTATCGGCCTTCAGGGCATAGGCCTTTTCCGTGCATGTTACCGTATTCCGGATATCCAGGATACTTCCCACATTATCGTCGCTGAGAATCCTTATCGGTATCATGATCGCTGCCTCTCCACTTTTATTGTGATTGATGCATCGATGCAATTATAGGAGAGAGGCAATAGAATGTCTCCAACCATCATTGGTTGCTTTTTGACCAACCAAAGATAGAGTCCGGAGTACTGGTGTGTACTCGTATTCTGGCTGGGGTTCTCGCAAAGCGCTATAGGACCAGGGTGTAAGCATGCGCTAGACTGAGATAGCGCCGGCAAGAGCGGGTCAGCGATAGTCGCTCGCCCGCAGGCAACCTGGAGAGCCATTTCGTCCCGCTTGACGGGATAGGGCACAACCAAGGGTAGATTAGATATTGAAGATCGGGGAGGTATCAACGTGC
>JAHDPS010000255.1 GCA_018434225.1 Bacillota bacterium | reverse complement strand
CGCCGAAGCGGTCCACGAGCATGCTGTCCAATCCCTTGGGACCTATGGTGCCCTCCACCGCCGCCGCAATCGCCCTGACCGCGCCGGCGTTCGCCAGCAGAGCGGCAAGACGTTCGTCAATCTCGGAGCCCGAGGAAATCTGCTTCAGTGCCATAACCCGCCTCCCTCTCGAACACCACTGCGGCCCTCCACCAGAAGCGGAGAGCCGCTACCGCCGATCTCATTGCGCGATCGCATGCTAGCGATCGCGCGCTCCCCAGGGAAGCACCGCTCCGTCGCGGCCGGCCCTCACACGGCCCCTTTCCCCAGAGCATCGCTCAACTTGGCCTGCACACACTTTATTATCGCCATGACTCGCGGATAGTCCATGCGCTTCGGCCCAAGTACCGCAATCTTGCCCTCCGCGCGCCCGCCGATCGAGAAGACCGTGCCGACGAGGCTGCAATCCTGGATCTCAATTATCCCGGTCTCACCGCCGATGAACACGAGCACGGAATCGTCGTTGACATGGGCGTCGAGCAGGTGCCGCACGGATTGATCGTGCTCCAGCGCTCCCAGGACCGCCTTGGCCTTGTCCATGTCCCTGAACTCGGGCTGATCGAACAGGCGCGACGTGCCGCTCGTGTATACCCTCTCGTCCGAATCGCCCATCACCATCGATCGCAACACGGACAGCGCCTCGCCGATCATCGATTTATACGCGGACAACTCCGAGTTGAGGATTCGCTCCGCCGCGTGCCTGCAATCCTCGAGGCTCATACCGCGCAGCCTATCGCTGAGGTATTCGAACAATCCCCGCATTTCCTCGTCGGTCATGCCAACCGGCTTACCTGTCCAGGCGGTCTGCACGAACCCCGAGTCGGTGACAAGCACCAGTAGGGCCGAACCCGCGGTGAGCGGGACCACGCTCAGCCGGTGGAACCGCGCCGTTTGGAGTTGGGGGCCGAGGACCACCGCCAGATAGCTGGTGGCGTCGGAGAGGATCCTGACCGTATGTTGAACGAGCGATTGGATCTCCCTGGCTTTCTCCTCGAACGCTTGATGAATGCCGTCAACCACGCCGGCCGACAGCGTAACTTCGGGCATCAGCCAGTCAACGTAATAGCGGTAACCGAGATCGGATGGTATCCTGCCCGCCGATGTATGAGGCTGTTCCAGATACCCCATATCCTCCAGGTCCGCCATTTCGTTGCGGATAGTGGCGGGGCTGACCCCGAGGCTGTACTTGCGGGCTATCGTGCGCGACCCGACCGGTTCCGCGGTGGTGATATAGTCTTCTACGATCGCGCGAAGTACGCGAACCTTCCTGTCGTCCAGCATACCCGCACCTTCCTCTTAGCACTCTCAGTCCAGGAGTGCTAATCCCTACAATTGAAAATACCACCCGTGACACCGCGTGTCAAGAAACCACCGGCGAAACAAACTCTCTGAACACGGCATTTGCGACAAATAGTCCCCTCCGGGTCAACCTGACGGACCCGCCGGATTCCGAAACCAACCCGGAGGCGGCGAGGTCCTCGATGACCCCCGGGAAGACCCCGCGCAGGCATCTCCCGAAGCGCTCCTGGAAACCCTGGAGCGACAGTCCATCCGCGAGTCTCAGCCCCATGATCGCCGTCTCGGTCATCTCCATCGCCATGGCGACCCCCTCCGGCGCCTCCGCCGGAGGGATGGTTTCGCTCACGGGGCTTCGACCCTCCTCTACCGCCAGGCAGAAATCCAGCGGCAGCCTCGCATTGTAGTACCGCCTGCGACCGTAGTGCGAGCAAGCGCCGGCGCCGAGTCCGAGGTATTCCCCGTTCCTCCAATAGATGAGATTATGCGCGCTCTCGTAACCCGGCCTGGAGTAGTTGGATATTTCATACCGCGAATACCCGGCGGTTTCGAGCGTTTCCATCGCCGCGTCCCACATAGCCAGAACGTCGTCTTCCGTGGGTAGGACAACGTCGCCCCTCGAGACGGACTCTTCGAGCGGGGTGCCCTCCTCGACCTCCAGGGGATAGATGGAGATGTGTTGGGGAGCGAGTCCGACGACTCGCTCCAGCGTCCCTGCCCAGCGGCGGACCGTCTGGTGGGGGATGCCGAACATTAGGTCCAGGTTGATGTTCGCGAAACCCGCCAGGCGGGCGTCCCGCACGCAGGCCCGCACATCGTCGGAGGTGTGTATCCGGCCGAGGCCCTGGAGAAGGGTATCGTCGAGCGCCTGCGCGCCGATGCTCAACCTGTTCACCCCCGCTTCCCTCAGACGGCGGAGGCTCCGATAGTCGGCGGTCCCCGGGTTGCATTCGACGGTCACCTCGGCTCCGGATTCGAGCCCGAATGCGCCGGCGCACGCCGAGACGATCTCGGCAAGTTCCCCCGCTGGAAGGATTGTGGGCGTGCCCCCGCCGATATACAGTGTGGAGGGTCTCGGCCCGCCGCCGATCATATCCCTCGCGCGCGATATGTCCGCAAACAGAGCGCGCACGTATCGTTCCGCCGCGCCGGGCACCACGGGGAAGGAGTTGAAATCGCAATAGACGCACTTGCGAAGGCAAAACGGGATGTGGATGTACAAACCCATAGCGGGCGGGACCTGGAGGTTCACGATTCTCCCCTGCCCACCTGCAGGACAGCCATGAACGCCTCCTGGGGGATCTCCACCCTGCCCACCCGCTTCATCCGCTTTTTGCCCTCTTTCTGCGCCTCCAGCAGTTTTCTCTTCCTGGTGACGTCCCCCCCGTAGCATTTGGCCAATACGTCCTTGCGCATCGCCCTCACCGTTTCCCTGGCGATTATCTTCGAACCGATGGCCGCCTGTATCGGCACCTCGAACAGGTGCCTGGGGATCAATTGTCTCAGTTTCTCCACCAGGGCCCTGGCCCTGTACACCGCCGAATCGCGGTGGATGATGGAGGAGAGGGCGTCAACCGGCTCCTCGTTCACGAGGATGTCCAGCCTAACGAGGTCGCCCTCTTTCCATCCGGTCAGCTCGTAGTCGAGCGAGGCATATCCCCGCGTCCTGGACTTCAGTTGGTCGAAGAAGTCGTACATTATCTCCGCGAGCGGGAGTCGGTATGTCAGGATCACGCGGCTCTCCGAGACGTACTCCATGTTCAAGTACTCGCCCCTTCGCTCTCGCGAGAGCTCCATCACGGCGCCTATGTGCTCGGACGGCGCGATGATCGTCGCGTCCACGTAAGGCTCCTCGATCGCGCCGATCTCTGTGGCGGGCGGGAGATTGGCCGGATTATCGATCTCGACGACATCCAGATTCGTCTTCAAAACCTTATAAACTACGCTCGGGGCCGTGGTCACCATCCTGATGCCGTATTCCCTCTCGAGTCGCTCCTGCACGATGTCCATGTGGAGGAGCCCCAGAAAACCGCACCTGAACCCGAATCCGAGCGCCACAGATGTCTCCGGCTCGAACGCCAGCGCCGCGTCGTTGAGCTGCAATTTCTCCAGGGCTTCGCGCAACCGGTGGTAATCGCCGCTATCCGCCGGATACAGCCCGCAGAATACCATGGGTTTCATCCGCCTGTATCCCGGCAACGCCTCCGTGGCGGGTTCCACGGCCGTGGTTATGGTGTCCCCCACGCGGCTGTCCTTCACATTCCTTATACCCGCCGCCACAAAACCCACCGCGCCCGCGGCAAGGTCGGGCACAGGCTGCATCTTGGGGGTGAAGACACCGGTCTCCTGAACCTCGAATCCCTTGCCCGTGGACATCATGCTTATCCTCGTACCCGGGCTCACCTTCCCGTCAACGACCCTGACGTACGCTATTACGCCCCTGTACGAATCGAAGTGGGAGTCGAACACCAGCGCGCGCAGGGGTTTGGAAGCGTCGCCCCGCGGAGGGGGAACGCGGTTGATCACTGCCTCCAGCACTTCCGGCACTCCGGTCCCGTCCTTCGCGCACACGAGAATAGTCCCGGATGGGTCGTAGCCCAGAACATCACGTATTTCGCTCTTCACCTTGTCCGGGTCGGCGCTGGGGAGGTCTATCTTGTTTATCACCGGGATTATGGCCAGGTCGTGCTCCATGGCTAGATACAGGTTCGCGAGGGTTTGAGCCTGTATCCCCTGAGTAGCGTCTACCACCAACAACGCCCCCTCGCACGCGGCGAGGCTGCGCGAAACCTCGTAGCTGAAGTCCACGTGCCCCGGGGTGTCGATGAGATTCAGCAAGTACTCGCGTCCGTCGCTCGCCCGATATGACATCCGCACTGCCCGAGCCTTGATCGTGATGCCGCGTTCCCGCTCGATGTCCATGGCGTCGAGTACCTGGTTTTCCATCTCTCTATCGGGGATGGCCCCCGTCAACTGGAGGATGCGATCCGCCAGCGTGGACTTGCCGTGGTCTATGTGAGCGATTATGCAGAAGTTCCTGATCAACTGCTTATCCGCCAGGGTTTCCACCGCCTTTGTTCGTCCGGACAAATTATAGCACCGGGCATATGCGGCTTCAACGCTGCATTCGTTTTGCGATACCTCCAGCGTAATTTAATTCAACGGATCCCCTGGAGCACCCCGTGGAACACCCGGCGGGTCGCCTCCAATAACGAAGACGGGGCCATGTCATGAGCGACTCCCGCCACGAAGAACCTGTATATCCCCGGTCCCGCGCGGGCCAATCGCAAGAAACCCTGCGTGCGACCCGGGTAGATGAGCTCCTGGACTCCGGATTCCGCGAGATTCAAAAGGAGTATGGCCATGGCAGCTATGAGCAGGAACCCCTTCGAGGCCGCGGTCAATTCCGTCCACGCGGGATCCGGGCGCATCCCGTGCCTACCGGGTTTCCGCCGGCTGCGGCGTCGGGTCGTTCGCATCACCCCCCTCGCTTGTATCATTCCCATCTGTGGGCTGGTCTAGGATGGGATATCCCCGCTCCGCACCATCCGAGCAACCGCTTCGGCGATCAATCGCGACGTCCTCAGGCACTCCTCCAGCGTATTCTCGACGCCGCCGACCTCCAGGACCAACAGGCCTGGGGAATGATGCTGGTTGAACCTGCCCGGTTTCGCGTAGACGCCCAGCGAGATCCCGGGATACTTCGCCTGCATCAGGCCGAGCAGCGCTCTGGCGAAACCCTCGTTCTTCTTCCAGGCGGGATTATCCGTTCCCACCACCACCATCACCTTCGCATAAGTGAGCCCGTCGAACTCTATGGTCGTGTGCTCGCGCGGTTGGGAATCCCTGTGGATATCCAGCATTACCCCGACGGAAGGGTAATCGCGAAGGATTTTACACACCGTGACCTCGGATTTTATGTACGATCCGAGTTTTCCTTCCCTGTCATGAACCTCGGATGAGTGAACGGCTCCGATGCCGTAAACCGTATTCAATGTGGACGCTATCTCGCGTCCCAGCCTCATCACTGTCAACGCCATTTCCTCCGTGTGCGCGTCGTCGGGCCTCATCACGTTAGCCTCCGGCAGCTCCGGCAGGAAAGACTCACAGGCGTGTGTGTGGTAGACGCCAACAGCGGGCCCCCCCGGCCACTGAGCGACGTCGCTCGTGGTGGTGGGCATGCGGGTGAGGGCGGGGACCGCCGGTTCGGCCGAACCATAGCCGCTTCCCGATCGCGGAGCGGTCATGTAGAGCTCGAGGTTGTCGTATCCCGCAACGGGGATGCCGCTCGCGAGCAGTCCGGGAGCACCCGGTTTCAATCCAAAGACCGGCAGGACGGCACCCAACACCTCGGTTATGAGCGGTTCATCATCCCCGGCCTCATCGGCGACTGACGGCCACGGTATGCACACTATGAAGGCCTGCCTGAACAGCGCCCTCTTCAAGCGGCCGAACAACGAATCGAGTGACTGGATACGCCCCGCCGTCCCGGTGAGCGCGCCGGGCGGAGTCTGAGTCTCGTGCGCAACGGCCCTGGACGCCGGTGGGGCGATCACCATGACGCCTCGCAGAGGCTTCCGACCCAGCGGCACGATCAGGATCATCAGGACCATGGCTACCGAGCAGGCATATGCCAGGGCTATCCTCCAGTTGCGCCACAGCCGCTTGCGCCATTTTCGCATTTTCACCGCCCCTTTGTCCTTCCCGATCTTATGCCGCGGCCGGTGGGGGTCATGCAAACCGGCTCCGCCGGGCAATGAGAAAGCCGCTGCCTCGGCAGCGGCCGCTCAGGGTTCCCACCGCGTTATCTCTATCGCATTATCTCAACCGCATTATCTGGACCGCATCATCTCGACAGCGCCATTTCATTTGACCGCTCAATTGCCCATCCCACCGTCTATCTCAGCTCCGTGGGCACGACCGAGTCTATTAGGCCGATCACCAGCGATGCCAGCAGGGCCCCGAATATCGATACCCTCATCGTGGGCACGAAGTACTGCGCAAGATAGATGACCACGGCGGCGGTGATGAACCCCACGATCCCCCGGCTTTGCGGTGAAATGTTCTTGCCAAGCAGGGTCTCAGCGATATACCCGATCACCGCGATCACGACCGCGGCTAGAAGGGCGTTCAGGAAGCCGAATACCCTGAACCCCGGGATCAGGTACTGGACCACGAGCAATACGATCGCGGAGACTACCAGTCTGATAAGGAATCTCACCATATTGCTGTATCACCCCCAATCCAAATGGGCGTCACGTTAAGGTATGGTAACCAGCGCGATGGAAATCTATTCGCGCGTTCCAAATCACGGTTCTCGCTCCCGTTCGATGATGACCTCTCCCGGAGGAATCCTCGGGGGGGCGAAACTCAGCCCGTACCTCGTCATCTTCACGTTGACCGCCGTCTTCACGACGGCGCGCGGGTACTTCGAGAGCCAGGCGAACCGGTCGAACTCCGGCCACGTGGCGAACGTGCGGCGGACCTTGTCGCCGAAACCGAATACGTCCGCCTTCATCTCCTGCGTCCGCGATATCGCCGTGTCCAGGATCCTCTTTACGTACGCGCCGACAGCCTGCTCGGCCATCCGGGCGTTGCGCGGATCCGTGTAATCTGTCTGGGTTCTCGACGAGACATAGTCGATCTCCAGGGATATCTCGACATCGATCTGGACCGAATCGCCGGAACGCGTCGCCTTGACCCTCGATTTCCCACCGCGCACCTCGTAGCTCATGGAATACTCCGGCTTGCTCGGCTCCATGGGGTCCTCGATCGACAATCCCCCCCGCTCGAAGTCCCCTCTGACCGCGAGCATGCACGCCGTCTCATCCCCGTTCAGATCGCCGACCATCCGTCCGCCGGAGAATACCGCCGTCCCCATGACGCCCACGGGCCCGCCGCCGATCTGCGGGATTTGCCCGGCCTGCAGCTGGGTCGCGGTCCAACCGGGGGACTCGAAGCCCGGGGGGAACTCCGGCTTCTGGATGCGCTCGCCGGGCTGCGGAGTCCGCGACAACTCTTCCCCTCCCTTCCCGGCGCCGATCCCCCGGCTGATGGCTACGATGGGGCAAGAGGGCGATACGGACCCCGTCTCCAGCGCCGATATGAATGTCGACAGGCGCCTGGCTTCGAACAACCCCGTTCGCGGGTGCTGCTGGATGACCGTCTGGATGAACCGGCTCGGGCTCATCTCCAGGGGAGACATCATGACGCGGAGCACGTCCTCGGCACGGCCCCGCGCAACGGCTATTATGCTCGACCGCCGGACCTCGCGGGATTGATCCAGGGCCGAAACCAGGCCGCGGATATCCGATCGAGCCAGGCCCTCCCCGAACAGGAACAACTGAGTGTGCTGCAACGACAGCGTGCGGCCGAGCGTGACCGCCGCCAGGTCGACTGCGTCGTAAGCAGTTCTGGACACAACCGTCATGGTCAAGAATCCGGGACCTCGGCCGCCATCGCGGCCCGCCCCGCCGGCCCCGAGTCTGTGCGGGATCACTATTTCCAGCGTGGTGCTCAGGTAGCCGCCCGGCCCCTCATCGAAACCAATCGCCTGCACCCAGGCAATATCCTCCAGCTCCACCCTGTCCCAGCAACCGGAACAACACGTGGCGATGAGGATGACCAGGAGAAGGACTCTGCTTCTCATTCGGAAACCCTGTCCCGGGCTGTTCTCTTCCGCCTCATTCTATCCAGCAGCAACAATGAGATCGGCAAGGCATCCAATAGTACCGTAGCGAACGGTCTCAAGATGTCGTATTCGGCGATAACGCAGACACCAAGACTCGGGATGCAGTAGGCTCCCAACGCGGCAATGGTCGCGGTTACGGTCAATAGCAGGGCCTTGTATGATCCCAGGCCGAACGTCGAAACCAGTGTGAGCCCGGCGACGTAGACGCCGGTCGCCGCCCCCAGAAGACCGGTCACCAGCCAGTTCGCGACGAAGACTACGTCGAGCCTCTGGAAGAAGCGGCCGAAACCGATGATTCGGGTCGCGCGGAGGTACGCGAACGGTACCCTCCTCAAAGAAGGGTATGGGAACACCATCGAGAGCCCCATTTCCACCATGGACAAGGCGAGCACGCTGAATCCGAGCGACATCGCGGCCACCCCGCCGGCATCCGTCCTCCTTCGAAGGCGCGGCGCCAGGAAGCCCAGGGAGAATATCTCGAAATACATGGACTGCCTCATTACGCCGGCCTTCAGAAGATCAATAATCCCCGGGCCAAGCAGGGGGAATACCTGGTCGACGTTCCAGACATTGGCATAATGGTTCGGAAAGAGCAAAGCGATGGGCAACAGCGCCATCATCGAATACGAGTAGATCCCTCCTATCAGCGAGGTCCTGGCCAGCGATTCGATACCCCACAGGGGCACACAGAGTACCACGACGTATGCCACGCCCAGGAGAAAGTATAGCGGCGTCAAGGGCAGAGTCACTGATATGAACGCGTCGGCGCCCTGTCTTAATCCGGTGGCAAGGAGCCCGACGACACTGCAATAGTAGAAGAGGCCCGTCACGATGGCCGCGGTCCCGCCCGCCACCCTTCTCGTGATTTGCACGATGTCCATACCGGGGTGGGCGTTGAGCACCGATACGAGAGGCCACAACCAGATGATGCTGAACAGCGCCGAAATAACGGGAACTGCCCAGGCGGCCGTCTGTCCCTCCCTCGCGAGCCTTTCCGGCGCAGCCAGGAACACCTTCAAGACAGTCAGAGTGACCAGCATGACCGTCGCTTCGACCCGATCGACGCGGCTGCGGGTGGCCGGACGGACGGCAATCCCGGAGGTCATGATCTGGAGCGCCCCGCCTGTCTGCGGGAATTCGCGGGATGCAATTGACCGGGCCTCCGCTCCATTGCCCATGCGGGACCACGAAGGAATGTGTCCGGGCTGTGTTCACGGTGTGGAATCACCGGCGCCGTGACGGGGACACCGAAAGAGTAGCTCACGCATAACCTCGCCAGCAGGACAACGGTCACCGCCGTGACGGCGGGTGCGCCCGCAACGGAGGCCGCGAATATCATTATGAACTTCGTGAGCCTGAGGACCACCCCTAGTTCGTAATTCGGCACGGCGAATGCGCCCAGGCCGGAGATGGCCACCACTACGACGAGAATCGGATTGACGAGATTCGCCATCACGGCCGCCTGTCCCAGGACGACGGCCCCGACGACCCCTATTGTGGGACCGAATGTAGCCGGGATGCGGACACTGGCCTCCCTGATGAGTTCCAGCGCCACCTCCATCGTCACCACCTCAAGGACGGCGGGGAAAGGCACGGCCTCCCTGGCCGACGCGATGACCGACAGGAGCTCCGTTGGGATCATCTCGGGATGGTAGTTCGTGACGGCGACGTACAGGGCCGAAGAGTAGACCGTCGTGAAAAGCGCCAACCAGCGGATCAGCCTTACGGTGCTCGCCGGGATGT
>JAHDPS010000001.1 GCA_018434225.1 Bacillota bacterium | reverse complement strand
GGGTATCGCCCGCGCCCCGCGTTTGTGGTTACCATGGCTGCGCTAGCGTCTGTGGGCATGATGTCAGGCCCGCTCGACGAGTTTGTATCCAAGTCGGCTGGTTTTTTCCTCGGTTTTGTGTCGGGCGGCGCGGTGGAGCCGGCGCTCGGAGGGGTATCGAGGGGCGCCCCCCCAGGGGTCCAGGTCTTAAAAGTAGCCGCCGGGGCCGCGCTCGTGTTCGGCGTAAGCTATATCATGAAGGGAATTCTCCCCGCGACGGTCGCGGGGACGTTTCTGAGATATGCGGTTATGGGAGTGGCCGCCACCCTCGGCGCGCCTGCCCTGTTCCGGATCTTGCGCTTGTCAGGGAACGGATGAGTCCGGCCAATCGATCGCGTATCGGTCCACGTTTCAAATGGGGGGGATGTGGTTTTGACGCAGGTTGAGGAGGAGGCGGGCGTTCTCGAACTCCTGGGGAGGCTGTCCGAAATGGTCGGGCTGCCGGGGCACGAATCAGCCGTGTCCGGGGCCGTCAGGGAGGCATTCGGGCCGTTGTGCGACGAGGTGAGGCTCGACAGGCTCGGCAATTGTATTGCCTTCAAGCGCGGCGACGGTGGTGAGCCGAGACCCAGGGTGATGTTCGCCGCCCACATGGACGAGATCGGTCTCATGGTCACCAGGATTGAGGATGGGGGCTTCCTTCGGTTCACGAATCTGGGTGGGGTGGACCAGAGGATCCTTCCAGGGGCCGAGGTCCTGGTGCACGGCAGGAAGGGGCTTCACGGTATCGTCGGGGTGAAGCCGCCGCACATTCTGCGGCCGGAGGAATCCTCCGAGGCGTCCAAGATGGAGGACATGTACATAGACTGTGGGATGCCCGAAGACGAGATGCGCGGCCTGGTGAGCGTCGGCGACGTAGTGAGCTTGGCGTCCGGTTTCTCGAAACTCGGGGACTTCGTGAGCGGCAAATCGCTCGACGACAGGGCGGGGGTGGCGGTGTTACACGATTGCCTCCAGCGCCTGGGCCGCTTGAGACACGCCTGCGACGTCTACGCGGTCGCTACCGTCCAGGAGGAGATGGGCTTCAGGGGGGGGATGATATCGACCTTCGGGGTTGCCCCCGATGTGGGTATAGCGATCGACGTCACCCACGGGGACATGGCGGGGATTCCGGAGTACCAGACATCCTGTCTCGATAAGGGGCCCGCCATTTCCACGGGACCGAACGTTCATCCAAGGGTGTTCGCCAGGCTGCAGGAGGTCGCAAAGGAGAACTCGGTCCCGTTCCAGGTGGAGGTCTCGCCCGCTTCCACGGGCACGGACGCGTGGGCGATGCAAGTGACCAGGTCCGGAGTTGCCACGGGCGTGATATCCATTCCCGTAAGGTATATGCACACGCCGGTGGAGACTGCCGCGGCCGACGACATAAGGCAAGCGGGGCGACTGGCCGCTCAATTCGCGGCCTCCGTGGATCGCTCTTTCGTGGAGGGACTGAAATGCTTTTGAGAAGGCTGAGTGAGGCCGCGGGGGTCAGCGGGGACGAGGGCGAGGTCAGGCGGATCATCCTCGAGGAGTTGGATAGGCTAGGGCTGCCCGCCGAAGTGGACGTGCTCGGCAACGTAATGGCGCGGGCAGGCGAACGCCGGGAGGGGCACACAAGCGGCGGCGCCGGCGGCGTTGCGGGCCGGCCCCGAGTAATGCTGGCCGCGCACATGGACGAGGTGGGCATGATAGTCACGTACATAGAGAAGGACGGCCTTCTCAGGTTCGGGACGGTGGGTATAGACGACAGGGTGCTGCCAGCCAAGGAGGTCACCGTGGGGCGCGACAGGGTGCGCGGGGTCATCGGGCTCAAACCCATCCACCTGCAGGACCCAGATGATCGCAAAAAGGCCGTCAAACGCAACGACCTGTTCATAGACATTGGGGCCCGGAGCCGAGAAGATGCGGAGAAGCGGGTGAAGGTGGGGGATTACGCTTGCTTCAAGTCCAGCTTCGCTAAAATCGGGGAGAAGGCCCTGAAGGGCAAGGCGTTTGACGACAGGGTCGGGTGCGCCGTCTTGCTTCGGGTGCTGGAAGACGCCCATGAGTTCCCCTTGATCGCCACCTTCACAGTGCAGGAGGAGGTGGGTTTGAGGGGGGCCGCCGTGGCGTCGTGGACGGTTGACCCGGACATGGCCCTTGTGCTGGAGGGCACCATCTGCTCGGACACCCCGGGTACCGAGGAGCACATGCAGGCCACTCGACTCGGCGGCGGGCCGGCGCTGAGCATCATGGACGGGAGATCGATCTCCAGTAAGACCATGCTAAGGGGGCTCATCGACGCGGCTGAGCGCCGGGGCATCCCTTACCAGTTCAAACGCTCCACGATGGGGGGCAACGACGCGGGGCGCATTCATCTGTCCCGCGCGGGGGTGCCCACCGCTTCGGTGTCGGTTCCGTGCAGGTACATACACTCACCCGCTTCCATAATCAGCGTCGACGACTTCGAGAACGCCTATAGATTGGTGTCGGCTTTCCTTGACAGCGTGGAGGAGGGATTTCGTCCATGAAGGAGACTATCAGGACGCTCGTGGAGACATTCGGCCCGGCGGGGAGCGAGGAGAGGGTGCGCGAGGCCGTAGCCGGGATGATACGCGATAGGTGTGACTCCCTGACTGTGGACGCGCTGGGCAACCTCATCGCGTTCAGGGAGGGCAAGCGCGGCGGCGGGGGCGGCGGGGAAGGCGCCGGCCCCAAGAGGATGATGCTGGCCGCCCACATGGACGAAGTCGGCCTGATCGTGACACACGTGGACGAGAAGGGATTCATGCGATTCGCGCCGGTGGGAGGAGTGGACGCGTTCACCATGCTGGGGCAGCGAGTCGTTTTCGGCAACGGCGCCACCGGCGTCGTATGGATGGAGAAGCTGGATAAGATGAAGGATCTGAGGTTCGATAAGATGTTCGTGGACGTTGGGGCGGCTTCGGCGGAATCCGCCGGTGTATCGGTGGGGGATGCGGCGGTATTCGACCGCAAAATGGCTCAGATTGGCAAACGCCTGACCTCCAAGTCCATGGACGACAGGGCCGGTTGCGCCGTATTGGTCGAGACAATCCGCAGGCTGGGTCCTGCCCCGTGCGACCTGTTCTTCGTGTTCACCGTCCAGGAGGAGGTCGGGGCCAGGGGCGCCACCACCTCCGCTTACGGGATAAACCCGGATATGGCGATCGCTGTGGACGTGACTGCGGTGGGGGACACACCTAAGGCGGCGACGATGGACGTCTCTCTCGGCAAGGGCGCCGCGATAAAGGTTAAGGACTCATACCTCGTCGCCCATCCGCGCGTGAGGGACCTGCTGGTCGCCACCGCGAAAGACTCCGGCATTCCATACCAGATGGAGGTGTTGGAGCGCGGCGGCACTGATGCGGGGCCGATACACACGACGAGAGAGGGCGTCCCTTCGGGCGTGATATCGATTCCCACCAGGTACATTCACACGCCGTGCGAGACGGTGGACGTGGAAGACGTCGAGGCGTGCGTGAGGCTGCTCGAGAGGACTCTCATGAAGGGAGTCTAGTGGTTCGGGGGAGGAGTTTCTATGATAGCACCATATCGCGGAAAGATGCCGGTTACCGGCAGCCCGTGTTTCATAGCTGATTCCGCGGTGATAGTAGGAGATGTGTCGATCGGCGAGCGTTGCAGCGTATGGCCCGGCGCCGTGCTGCGCGGGGATGTGAACTCCATCGCCGTCGGCCGTGTGACGAACCTCCAGGATAACTGCGTGGTCCACGTGGATCGCGAGCACGGAGTCAAGATAGGCGACTGCGTGACAGTGGGGCACGGCGCGACGGTTCACGGTTGCACGGTGGGGGACGGCGCGCTGATCGGCATCTCGGCGACGGTGCTCGACGGCGCGGAGATCGGCGAGTGGTCCATCGTTGGAGCAGGCGCGGTAGTGTTGTCCGGTTCAAAAATACCGCCGAGGAGCATGGTGCTCGGGGTGCCGGCGAAGGTCGTGCGGAGTCTCACTGACGACGAGGTGGCCGCGCTGAGAGAGCACGCGGCCGGCTACTGGGAGCTTGCCGAAGGGTATATGTAACGTTCCTTCCAGGCGCCGGGGCAGGCCGTGCGAGTACCCGCCTGCCCTTTCCCTTCGCCCGGTGGGATCGATTACCTTACGGCCCGGAGGCACAGGCTTATGTCTATCCGCCCCTTGGGGGTGATGATCGGTACAACGATCCTGCTGATATTCACAGTCGAGATTATCACGCCGCGTCCGCTGATGACGGTCGGTGGAGTCAGGCGGCAGAGATACCCTTCTTTCTCAAGGTCCACGCTGGCCATGCCCGTAACCAGGTTCCCCAGCTCCGCGAGCGCGCTCTCGGCCATCTCGTCGAATATGGGGACGCGATCCCCGACCATGCAACTGACGATGTTCTTGGCGGTCGCCTCCGACATCCCGTATAGCACGATCCCGCAAGGATCGCCGGTGACCCCGAGCATAATGGTCACGTCGGACGACGTCGCGTTCGACGCCTCGAGAATCAGTTCCCCGCGCTGCACGGGCAGGGTGAGCTCCTGGCTCAAAACCTGCGAACCGGCGTGAATGAAGGGGTTCACGAATGTCGCCT
>JAHDPS010000097.1 GCA_018434225.1 Bacillota bacterium | reverse complement strand
CCATTCCGAACTCGGTCGTTAAGCCCTCCAGCGCCGATGGTACTTGGGGCGGGAGCCCCTGGGAGAGTAGGTCACTGCCGGGAGCTAATTTCGGACCCGGTCACGTGAGTGAATCACGCGGCCGGGTCTTTTGTTGTCCAAATAGGACAATACCGACCCCACAAATTTGGTCTGTGCTGTCGTGGAAACCTTGACGGTCGAGTGATAAGGTTCTAAATAAACCGAATTGGGAGACGGGGGTGATAGTAGCCGTTAGCTATTGGGACATGGGCCGGGGATTCTACCGAGGGGAGGCTGCAAAGTGGCTGAGAAGGAAGCCGAAAGCAAGATGTTTGCCCAGGGTGATTCCGCAGTCGAATCCGTCCCGTTGAAATCGAGGGTCCACTGGATGTCGCCCGCCACCATATACGCCGGTTGCGAGTTTTGCATCCCGGTCATAATGGTGGGGGCCGGCCTCGCTGCATCGTTTTCCATGGCGGAGATCTGTCTTATCCTGTTATTCGGCCTCGTTGTTGTGACGTGGATCGGTGACTTCCTGTGTAGCTATCTTGGAGCGATGACTGGACGGCCTTCATCGGTCATAGGCCGCGCCAGCTTCGGTCATCTGCAAGCCAGGATCGTCATCGCCCTGTCGGTGCTGATCATCGCCGGCGGTTGGTGGGCCTTGCAGACGGCCGTCGCCGGCAACGCGATAAGCGCGATGCTCGGCATCGATTACACCACCCAGTGGTGGCCGTGGGCGATCATCACGATCGTGTGCGGGCTCATCTTCGCCGTGCCGTCGATCATCGGTTACTCATCGATGGCATGGACAGACTATCTCGCCGTCCCCGGCGGGATTTTGATCCTGGTCTGGGCGTTCTTCCTGTCCCTCAGGGCGACCGGTTGGGCGGGCATATGGGCCTGGAACCCGCCACAGACAACATCGTGGGCGGCGGCCATAAGCGGTGTCATCGGCCTGAACGTGGCCCAGTGGGTTATGCTGTCCGACTATTCGCGGTACTGTCACCCGCGCCTCTATGACGCCTTCATGGTTCCATCCGGAGTCGTGGTGGTGGGATTCGTCCTGTTCATAATGGGTGGCATAATGTCAGTTGGTATCGGGACGTCCGACATAGTGCAGGTCATGCAGGGCCTGGGCTTCCCGGCATGGGCGTTCCTCATTCTATTCCTCGCCCAGTGGACTTCGCAACTCGTGAACAACTACTCCATGGGGCTAGCCATGTGCAATATGTTCAACGTGACCCACAATCGCGGCCGCGCATACCTCACGTTTGCGGCGACTGTACTCGGGATCATAGTCGCACTGGCGGGCATCCTGAACCAGTTCATGAACTTCTTGTACCTCACCGCGCTCGCGTATCCGCCGATCGCCTCGGTGATGGTCGTGGACTACTGGTTGATCCGCGACAAGGGGTGGAAGGACATTCCGGGATGGAACTGGATGGCGACCTTGACGATCGCGGTGGGCACATTCCTTGGGTATTACACCCAGTATATGCATCCCTGGGGAGTGCCTGCTATACAGACATATATTGTCTCGGGCGCCCTGTATTACGGGGTGATGTACGCGAAGGCGCAGATCGCGCCGGACGCGTTCACGCCGGACAAGTGGATGCGCGCCACGACTGGAGCAACAGCCCAGAAAGGTTGAGAAAACGTGTATTCCGGCCGAACATCCAGACTTGCGAAGATACTGGCGGGATTAAATGCGGTAGCCGTGATCTCACCATCGTCGGACATGTTCTACTTGACGGGGTTGAGGTTGATGGCCGATGAGCGCTTGACCGCGTGCATTATCCGGCCGGATGGACCTGCCGAGATGATCCTTCCCGCGCTCTATTCCGAGCAAGTGGCTCGTTCTGCTCCGCGGTTGCGGCAGCTCGTGTGGACCGACGGGGAGAATCCCTACACCGTGTTGGCGGCTAGGCTCAGAGAGATGGGCCTCGACACGGTGCTTGTGGACGAGCACATGTGGTGCGGGCACCTCCTCGCTCTCCAGAGCGCGCTGCCTGAAGCTGAGTGGGGATCCGCGTCGATACCCGTCAGGCAACTGAGGCGCGTCAAGGACTCCATGGAGATTGCGGAGCTGAGGCGCGCTGCGGAGATAATCGATTCCGCCGTTATGCGGACGATTTACGAGGTTCGGCCGGGCATGACCGAGAGACATCTGGCCGAGGTGCTCGAGAGTAACATCGTGGCTGGAGGGGGAGAGGGAGTGTCCTTTCCCCCTCTCGTGGGGTCCGGCCCGAATAGCGCATTGCCGCATTATCAGGCGGGCGACAGGGTGATCCGAGAGGGAGACCCTGTGGTGATCGATGCGGGTTGCGTGGCGGGTGGCTATTGCTCGGATACGACCCGTACCGTTCTTGTGGGGCGTGAACCTGAGGGGTATCTGGATATCTACCGGATCGTCTTGCGGGCTTATCAAGCGGCGCTCGCCTCGGTACGCCCCGGTGTCGCCTGCCGGGAAATCGATCGTGTGGCGCGCGGTGTCATCGGGGATAGCGGGTACGGCCAGCATTTCATCCACCGGACGGGCCACGGTATAGGCCTGGACGTACACGGGGAGCCGTTCATAGTGGAAGGAAACGGCCAGATTCTCGAGGTGGGGATGACCTTCAGCATAGAGCCGGGCATCTATCTACCAGGCCGGTTCGGTGCGCGCGTCGAGGATATTATCCTCGTCACCGAGACCGGGGGCGTGAGCCTGAACACATCCGCCAGGGAGCTGATGAGGCTGTAACCCCGAGACTGTCATTCGAGACGGTCAGTGGAAGGAGGCGATACTGTTGAGATTGTTCACCCGGGATGAAATGAGAAAAGGAGATGGTACTCTGCGCTTGCTCCTGTCAAAACGGGTAGGAGCCTGCCTGTGCCAGGCTGGAATGGCGATGGTGGAGCCCGGTCAATCCATCCCAGGGAACGTGGACTACAGCGTGCATGACGCGGAAGAAGCGTCGTTCGTGATTTCCGGAGAGATCACGATCACTACACCGGACGGGAGCGCCACAGTAAGGGCGGGGGAACTGGTTTTTGTCCCGGCCGGTGAGCCCCATGCCACGTCGAACAATGGCCGCGAGAGGGCGGAGGTGCTATGGTTTCTAGCGCCTCCTGTGGTGGCCGAAGGTTGATGGCAAAGGAGGAGACCGAATAATGCAGCGTGTGGCCGTCGACATAGGGGGCACATTCACGGACCTGGTTTGTCTCGATGAGGATACAGGGGCTGTCCGTGATGACAAGGCCCACACAACTCCCGAGAACTTTGCCCTGGGGGTCCTCAACACTGTCAACAAAGCCGGAATCTCCCTGGAGGACGTGACCTACTTCGTCCACGGGACGACGGTGGTCATCAACGCCGTGACCGAGAGAAATGGCGCGAGGACGGCCCTCGTGACTACCCGCGGGTTTCGAGATGTCCTGGAAATCGGCCGGGCCAACCGCCCGGATCTATATAACTTTTATTGCAGGAAACCGGTGCCTTATGTGCCCCGCAAATACAGGTTCGAGGTCGACGAGAGGCTGAACAGGTTCGGAGAGGTGCTCAGGCCGCTGGACGTGGAGGGAATCAGGCTGGTCGCGCAGCGTTGCCGCGCCGCGGGGATCGAGGCGGTCGCCGTGTGCCTGATACATTCGTACACCAACCCCGCCCACGAGAGAGAGGTCGGCAGGGTCCTGTGTGAGGAATTGCCGGGGGTCCAGATCACCCTCTCGTCGGATTTGATCAAGGAATGGAGGGAATACGAGCGCACCAGCACCACGGTTCTCAACGCATACGTGAAGCCGGCGGCGCAGAGATACCTCGATACCCTCCAGTCGGAACTCAACAAGATGGGACTGCGGGTTAATCCCCACGCCATGCAGTCGAACGGGGGGACCGCGGCCTTCAGTCGCGCTAAGGAGACCCCTATCACGTTGATAGAATCGGGTCCCGTAGGGGGAGTCATCGGGGCGAAGACCATCGCCGACCTAATCGGCGTTAAGAACGTCATCAGCCTCGACATCGGGGGTACCACGGCCAAGACGTCCGCGGTGAGCGGCGGCGAAGTGAAGATCACCACCGACTATCATCTAGAGAAGACCCCGAGGTTCGCGGGATATCCTGTGAAAGCGCCGGTCGTGGATATCATCGAGATCGGCGCCGGCGGGGGCAGCATCGCGTGGATAGATGATGTGGGGGTTCTGAAGGTCGGACCGCAAAGCGCGGGTTCTGTCCCGGGCCCCGCCTGCTATGGATTGGGTGGCGCGCGGCCGACTTTGACGGATGCAAACGTTGTCGCGGGCCGCATAGACCCCGAAGCATTCCTGGGCGGGCAGTTTCGCCTGCACGTTGACAGGGCGCGCCAGGCGCTGGAACCCATCGCGCAGCATTTCGGGATTAGGATCGATGAGGCGGCCAGAGGCATCATCCGCACCGCCAACAATAACATGATCAATGCCCTGAAACTCGTATCCGTGCGCCGGGGCCACGACCCGCGCGACTTCGCCATGGTCGCCATGGGCGGTAACGGGCCGGTGCACGGGGCGTTCCTCGCGGGCGAATTGCGAATTCCCAAAGTCATCGTGCCACAGATGCCCGCCACGTTCTCGGCCTGGGGGATGCTCATGACTGACCTGCGGCAGGATTTCGTCCAGACCAAGATAATGCCCACCGTGGGTTGCGACCTGAACGAGGTGGACGGCATATACAGGGCGATGGAAGAAGAGGCCCTGAGGGTATACGCCCTGCAGGGCCTCGGCCGTAAGAAGGTGGTATTCGCTCGCTCGGCGGACCTGCGTTACATCGGGCAGGAACACACCGTGAGGACCCCGGTGCCGGCGGGCCGTATGGACGAATCCATTGTGTCGCGGGTGCGCAAGGATTTCGACCGCCTCCACGAACAATCGTACACGTTCCAGCTCCCAGGGTCCGCGGTCGAGTTCGTGAACTTCAACCTGACGGCTTTCGGCACGGTGAAGAAGGCGAGACTCGAAAAGATGGCCCCCGCGGGGCGTATCGACTCAGCGCGAACCGGGACGAGGCTGATCGACTTCGACGAACAGGGCCGGCTGATGAGCCAGGTGTTCAATCGCGGTAAACTGGGGCCGGGGCATCAGCTGGAGGGCCCCGCGGTGGTGGAGGAGGATACGTCTGTCACGGTAGTATATCCGGGGCAGACGCTGTCAGTGGACGAATACGGTAACTTGATCATCGAAACGGGGGTGCGCTGAATGGCCGCTGTAGACCCGTTCACGCAAGAGAGCATTGCCCAGGGCCTGATAGCAGCGTCTGAAGAGATGTTCGTCGCGTGGGCCCGGACGAGCCAGAGCACAATCATATACGAGGTGCTGGACTACGCGGCGGGGCTCACCGATGTCAACGGGGACCTGATCGGACAGGCGAACGGCGTCACCGGCTTCCTCGGAGTGATCACGTACTCGGTGAAATCGGTGCTGGACAAGTTCAAGATCGAAGAGCTATCCCCCGGAGACATCGTCCTGACCAACGACCCGTACACCGGAAGCGGCACGCACCTGTGCGACGTGTCGGCGGTGCTTCCGATATTCTTCAAGGGAGAATTGGTCGCTTTCGCCGCCAATAAGGGGCACTGGAACGAGATCGGCGGTAAGTCGCTCGGTAGCTGGACGACCGATTCCACCGAGATCTATCAGGAAGGGCTGCAGCTCCCAGTGATCAAGGTATACAACAAAGGCGTCCTGAACGAGGCGGTGCGGGATATCATAGCAGCCAACTGCAGGACACCCGACATGACCCTCGGCGACCTGTACGCGCAGACGGCTTCGCTGAGGATCGCCGAGAAGCGCGTGGTGGAGCTGTTCGAGAAATATGGGCGAGACGCTGTTCTACATAGCATGCAGGCCATAATGGATAACGGCGAAAAACTCGCTCTTCAGGAACTCGCCAAGCTGCCGAAAGGGACGTTCGAGGCCGAGGGCTTCATTGACGCGCACTCCAATAACCTGGGCAACGTGTACATCAAGGCCAAAGTCACTATCACCGATACGGAGTTCATCATAGACGCAACCGGTTCGGGCGCGCAGATTCCCGCCCCGATCAACTGCACGCGGTACGGCGCGTATGCTGGATGTCGGGTCGTGTACCAGGCGATTGTCGGCCCCGACTTCAGCCCGAACGATGGATTCTTCCGCCCGCTCAAGTTCATCGCGCCTGAGGGAACCGTCTTCACGGCGACGCGGCCGGCTCCCATATCGTGTAACTGGGAGGCGTTTTCCCATTTGAGCGACCTGGTCGCTAAGGCGCTCGCTCCGGTTGTCCCCAAACGCATCACGGCGGGGCATTTCCTCAGCATCATTGGGACAATACTGGGTGGCATCGACGACAAGACGGGGCGGCCGTTCGTTCTTTGCGAACCGCAGGCGGGCGGATGGGGCGCCGGCTGGAACAAGGATGGAGAGAACGGTCTGGTCGCCATAGACGATGGGGAGACGTTCATGATACCCGTCGAGGTGGCGGAGACGAAGTATCCCATTATCGTGGAGCAGTATGCTTTCAACCTGGCCACCGGGGCCGGCAAGTTCCGCGGTGGCTGCGGTCTGTTCCGCGATTACCGCCTGCTCAACTCATACGGGGAACTGACTACTATCGTCAGTAGGTCGGAATACCCCGCCTGGGGATTCGGTGGGGGCAAGGACGGTTCGCCGAACCAGGTCGACATCATAAAGAGCGATGGAGAGCACCTTGTCGGGTCGACCTACGCGCGATACCCGTTGCATAGCGGAGACACTGTTCGGTTCATCAGCGGGTGCGGAGGCGGGTACGGCGACCCTCTGGAGCGCAACCCCTCCGCCGTCCTGGAGGACGTTGAGAACGAGATCATTACCCGCGAAGAGGCGGAGCGCGACTACATGGTCGTGATCTCCGGCGGCAAGGTGGATAGGGAGGCGACCGCGCGGCTCCGCGCGTCCCGCTAAAGCGTCCCGCTAAAGCGATGAAGAACGGCCAGTCGTGGAAATCGAGCGTCGTGTCCCGCTCCGGCTCGCCCCGTGCGTAGCCGGAGCGGGCCGTATGCAGGAGACATGCGATAACGGAGCGAATTGGCGCACATATCAATCATGTGCCAGCCTGCGGGGGAATGACCGGCATGCAGGGAATAACGGTGAATGAAGTCCTCGCCCTGCTGGCAGACCGCGGGGTCCAGCTTATCGCGGGAGCGGCGGGAGCCGGCAGAGTCGTCCGTCACGTGAGCGTGCTCGAGATCGACGACTACGATCAGTGGGTCCGGGGTGGGGAACTCTTCCTCACCACTATGCGCGCGTTCAGACCCGAATCTGCCCGGGTGCATCTTGTGGAGAATCTTCATTCCGCCGGCGCCGCGGCGCTAGCCGTCCACCCCGGGACCGCGAAGGGATGCCCGGTTACGCCTGCGGTCACCGGAATGGCGGACAGGTTGGGCATGCCTCTCCTGATGCTACCGGCCGAGATGGCGTATATTACGGTGTTCTCCGAGGTCCTCGGGACCATACTCAACAGAGAGGCGATCCTCCTGGAGCGGGCGCAGCGGATAAACGCGTCCTTCATGCGAGTACTATTGAAGGGCGGTGGGCCGGAGGACATAGCCCGTTCCCTTGCCTCACTCATACAGAAACGCGTAATCATAACGGACTCCCGCTTCGCGCCGTCGATCGTCGCCACTCCGGTCGGGGAAAGCGCAAGAATGGTGAGCGGAATTGGGGATCACGATGGGCCGGCCGGCCTTCTATCGCGGGTACTGCCGGCCGGATTTGCCGGGAGATACCGGTTCCGCGCGGGCGGTCGCCTGTCGGAGGCGGTGGTGAGGGAGCTCGACGTCACGAGCACTGCCTACCATTATGTGGTGGTATTGACGGAGTTCCTCGATTATGAGGAGACGCCCGAAGAGCGCCAGATGGAGGAACTCGCGCTGGCTCACGCGGCTGACGCGCTTGCCCTCGAAAACGCCAAACTCAAGGCTCTGCTCGCGACGGAAATGCGCGTCAACTACGAGTTCCTGGATAGTCTCTTTGGGAACCGCTTTTCATGCGATGAAGAGGCATTGATGAGCGCCAGGGCGATCGGGCTGGATTTCCGCGACAAGCACATGGTCATAGTCCTCACTATCAATAACCTCACCGCGCAGGGCCCAGGAGGCACTCCGTGGGCAAACAGGGGGGTCTTGCTCCGTGAGAAGGCCCGGGACATAATCGGGCGCGTGCTGGGAGAGGAGGATCTGCTCTTCAGCCGGTCGGACGGATTCGTCCTACTTCCCGACCTCACTACGGGTCCCGAGATAGCCATTCAGGCTTGTGAGAAACTGGCCCATTCGAT
>JAHDPS010000217.1 GCA_018434225.1 Bacillota bacterium | reverse complement strand
GCCCCGAGATACAGCCTGGATGCCCCAACGATGATCGTGAACATCACGGCGCCGTAATACAATCTGACGTTCCCGATGCCCCACGCCAGGGCCCACCACATGGTGGCCGTCCCCATCGTGTGGCCGCTGGGGAAGCCGTAGCCCTCCACTTCCACAAGCGCGCACAGCCCCCCCGGTGACTGAGTTCCGGGGCGCGGCAGGTGGAACAATATCTTCAGGGCTGAATTGAGCCACATCGAAACCAGCCATATGGCCCCTACCCTCAGCCCCGTCACCCTCTTGCGGCACCAGTACACCGCGAGAATGACTCCCATCAGAAAACTCGGGCTACCCAGAAGGGTAACCGCCACGACAACCGCGTACAGAAGACGATGGTCGGGCGTCAATCAAGAACGACCCTCTCTCCGGAACACCCGCGCCGGTACCCCCACCGCGAACGCCCCGTCTGGAATGTCGCGGGCGACGAGCGCCATTGCGCCGACGATGGCGCGGTCCCCGACTCCGGTGCCCGCCAGTATTGTGGCGTTGGCTCCTATCATCACGCCGCTACCTATCTTGACCTCGCCTGTCCTCAACTCGTTGGCGAGAAACTCATGGGTTAGAATAGTGGCATTATACCCGATTACGCTGTTGTCGCCGATAGTTATGAGCTCCGGAAAGAACAAATCCATGGTGGCCAGTATCGCAACGGAAACGTGCCGGCCGACCTTCATGCCTGTCAGGCGATAAAGAGGGCTTTTCCAGGATGGGAAAGGCAGATAGCGGCACACCCAGATGACCAGGAAGTTGCGGGCGACCTTCCAGAACGGGATAATATTGTACCACCTGAACATGGGGTTGGGTCCCTCGAACCGCCGGACGTCCAGCCTCCGCAACCAGATCCCCCCGCTGTAATAAATCGCCCACCGCTACAGTAGATATCAAGGGGCCGCGCACACGGGAGCCGCCCGCGCACCGGCCGCGAGCCGGCGACATAAAACTCATAAGACGCTGCCCGTTTACAAAGATATCCACCTAATCCACAGGGTTATCCACAAGGAATCGTTGTGGCTAGCAGCCGCTTTGCCCGTATTCCACTGCGTCCATCCGTATACTGTCCACAACCTGTTGGCAACTATCGCCCGGCCAAAGGCAAGTCCGCCGTCGCGTTGAGTTCCAGGTCCGATCTGAGACCCGCCGCGAATTTGTAGTAACCGGCGGTCGCCACCATGGCCGCGTTATCCGTGCATAGCTCGGGCGGCGGGACGGTCAGGCGAATCCCGGCGGCGGCCGCGGCCGCGGACATCCTATTCCTCAGCACGGCGTTGGCGGCCACCCCGCCTGCGATCGCGATCCTCCCGACCCCGGTATCCACCGCCAGGCTCAGCGTCTTGGACACCAGGACTTCGGCCACGGCCTCCTGGAATTCGGCGGCAAGGTCCGCCACACTCCACTCGCGATCGCTCCGTTCCATGGCATGCACGACCGCGGTCTTCAGTCCGCTGAAAGAGAAATCGCGCGACCCCTCCTCAAGGTACGACCGGGGGAGCCTAATCATCCCAGCCACACCCGCCTCAGCCGCCGCCTGTATCGAGGGCCCGCCGGGGTACCCAAGCCCCATCACCCTTGCCGCCTTATCGAACGCCTCTCCCGCCGCGTCGTCCCTGGTTCTCCCCACCAACTGGAATACGCCGTGCCCCTTGACGAGAACGAGATCAGTGTGCCCTCCGGAAACGATGAGGCAGACCACGGGGAAAGACATGTCCGGCTCCACCAGCCAGTTCGCATACATGTGCCCCTCCAGGTGGTTCACGCCCACGAGCGGCAGCCCCCTGGAGAAAGCGAACGCCTTCGCGAACGACACTCCCACAAGCAGTGCGCCGGCCAGTCCGGGTCCGGAAGTGACAGCCACGCCCCCTATATCGTCCGCGCTCACTCCCGCGCGGTCCATGGCTTCAACCACCACCGGCAGGATGGACTCCACGTGTTTCCGCGACGCGATCTCCGGCACGACGCCGCCGTACTTCCTATGCACATCGATCTGGGATGATATTACATTGCTCATTATCGACCGCCCGTCGGCCACCACGGCCGCCGCGGTCTCGTCACAGCTCGTTTCAATCCCCAGAACCTTGAGCTCCAATACATCAGCCCCTCCCGGGACGTATGCTTTGTTCTATAATCCCCGAAGTATTCCTTGTTTCAATTGCCATAAACTACATGCGCCCCGGCTGGAACCCGGCCTTGCCCCGCCCGTCTACTCTGTGTGATACTACTTATGTCAAGTGGCGGCCCACCAAGAAGCGATGCAAACACAGGCGATCTAGTGACGCCACAGGAGGAGGGGAAACCTTATGTTGAGTAGGAGAATTCCGGCGCTGCTTCTCACGGCGGCCGTTCTGGTAGCGGGTATAAGCCTGGGGGCGGCTCCATCGGCTATGGCGGCGGAATCCGCGACGTTCAAGACGACCTCCGTGAGTCGCGACGGGATGACGATGCTACCATTCATCGAGACCATGGAGAATGAAGGGTACACTGTCTACAGCTCGGCCCAGGGACTATACGCCGAGCGCGGAGGTTCATGGGCGTGGGCGCCCCTGTACGACATGTACGCCGTCGTCAATGGGGAAACCGTGAGGTTGAGCAGGGCCCCGGTCATAGTCCAGGGCGTCGCCTACTACCCGGAGGATTTCTTCAACAAGGTAGTCTGGGGCTGGTATGACTGGGAACCGGAGTGGCCCAATTACCCGAACCAGGGCTGGAGCAGGATAATCGAGGGGCTCAGGTTCCGCCTCATATATGACGAGGGTGCCCCGGGCAAGATCGGTCTGGCCGTGAAGAACGCCGCGTCGTATCGGAAGACTATCGAGATCCCGTCCGGCAAGACCCACGAGATCGTGCTGAAGAAGAACGGCTCCAAGGTCTGGAATTCGACAGACGGCAAGGTATTCACGCAGGCCGTGCAATACCTCACGCTCAGGGCGGGCGAGTCGAAGACATACTGGACGGACCTTCCGAGTCTGGCCAGGGGGTCGTACGACGTGGAAGCGTACTTCAGCGGCGTATCGTACAAGGGCGCGGTAGCGAGGACCAGGATAACGATCCGGACGCCGTACAATCCGCCCTCTTACGGTTGGAGCTCGCTGCGGTACTCCCTGAGCTTCAGCCAGGGCCTGGCCAACAGATTGAACCCGCCCCAGCTGGTGCTCAGGGTGAATAACCCGTCGGGTCGCGACGTAGTATTCCCGAGCGGCTACACGTACGAGTTCGTGGTCTGGGGAAACGATGGCTCGGAGACGCGCAAGACGCTGCCCGTAAGCGCGGACGAACTCGGGCGGAAGGTCTCTCCGGGGGCGTCTCAGACGCACTTCGTATACCTGAACGGCCTCAAGCGGGGTTCGTACTACGCCGAGGCGTATATCAAGAGCGGCGGTCAAATTGTGCGCACAATAGGCTCGCTTAACTTCACGGTGAAGTAATCCGCGAACGATCCACTTTCCATCGGACGTAGGGCAACGGATGGGGGGCAACGGCCGGGAGGCCGCCGGCCCCCCAATCCGGATCTAGTCAGGTGTTCAGGGGCGACATCTCGTCCTGGATGCGAAGGCCATCCCTCTTGAGAAGGGCGGCGGTCACCCCTATGACGGGGCGGCTCTCGCCGCTCCCGCATGACGGGCTACCCGACTTGAGCACAGCCCGAGCGCATCCCGCCATTCTCGCGATACGCAGAGCCTCGCGCGCGCCCCGGAGAAACCGGCCGGTCACGTCCTCGCCCTGGACCGTCATAACTCTGGCTTTGCCGTCGAGGACATCGTATCCGTCACCGCCCACCACTTCCGCGGGCGCTCTGGGCGTCGGCAAGCCCCCCAGCTGCTCAGGGCACACGGGGATAACCAGGCCGCGCTCCAGCATCCTTCGCAATTCCGGTGTTGCGGTGGGGTGGGGCTTACTCTCGCCGTCGTACCTGCATCTCACTCCCAGCAGGCACAGGCTGCACAAGAGCGGGGCCGCGCCGGTCACGGTCACCTCGCGCCCAGCCAGGGAGCCCTGTACCAGGGCACCCTGGGCTGCGCGAGATCGTTCTTCCACATTATGATAGCGTCCTCTTTCAGATCGGCATAATATCCCTTGCGGATCCCTTTCGCCACGAAGCCCAGTTTCTCGTACAATCTCCGGGCGACGTCGTTGGACTTACGGACCTCAAGGGTCATTCTCGTCGCGCTCCGGGATCTCGCCCTTTCCATCAGCTCCAGCATGATCCGCTTGCCCAGACCATGACCGCGGTAGTCAGGGTGGACCGCCACGTTCGTGACGTGCGCCTCATCGAGGATCACCCACATCCCGCCGTAGCCGGCCACGATTCCATCCACCCTGGCCACGATGTAGTGGGCGTATATGTTTTGCGATAGCTCGCACCAGAACGCCTTACGCGACCAGGGCGTTGGAAACGACAGCTGTTCCACCTCCTGTACGGCGTCAAGGTCGCCAGTCGTCATTTCGGATATTTCCACCTTGCCCGTCAACAGGTCGCCCTTTTTCTTGACCACGCGATTTCAGCCTCCGATGCGCGCAGATAAGTGGGGCGGGCCTGCAACGGCGACACGCCGCACTGAGCACGGAGCATCTCGGACCCTATAGCACAGACGCTCCACGCCCTGGGCAAACGCCTCTCCTCGGGCGCGATCACCGCCCTCGGTCCGAGGGCGGCGTCGAGGATGCCGGCGCACACGCCGGCGGCGTCCCCCAGGAACAGGACACTATCGTTAGTATTCGCCGGCACCGACGGAAGTGACTCCACAGCCAGGCAACGTGGAGGCAGGATCGCGGAACCGTCCGTCCCCAGGTAAAGCGCGGCGTAAACCTCGCCCTTCCTCGCTTCCAGAATGGGGCAAATGACCCCGGGCCAGGGCACGGCAGTCCTCGCAAGCGCGTCCAGGGTCGGCACTGGAACCACCGGCCTTCCCCATCCGAAGGCGAGGCCCTTCGCCGTCGCCATCCCGATCCGCAGTCCCGTGAACGAACCCGGCCCCGCGGATACCGCGACTGCCGTTATGTCCTCCGGGCGCGCCCCCGCGTCGCGCATCACGTCGCCTATCATGGTCATTATCTTCACTGAGTGGGCCTGCCTGATGTATAGAGATCGTTCCGCCACCAGGCGCTCGTCGAACAGCGCCACGCAGCACGCCAGGGTAGTAGTATCGATCCCCAGTATCATGCCTGATGCCCCACTCCCTCCAGGGATTCGACCAAACCGGCGAACGGCTCGCCGTAACCAGTAATCTCGATCCGCCTGGACAGGTCCCCGGAAATACCGCGTTCTATGCGCACGTCGATCCGTTCGGCGGGCATGAACGAGGACACTTTGTCGGCCCACTCCACGATCACGACCGCCTCTTCCCGCTGCATTTCATAGAACCCCAGGTCCTCGATTTCCGCCGGGTCCTCGAGCCTGTACACATCCAGATGATAGACGGTCATCCGCCCGCTGTATATGAGGACGAGGGCGAACGACGGGCTCTTCACGTAGCCCTCGACTCCCAGGCCGCGCGCCAGGCCCTGGGCGAACAGCGTTTTCCCCGCCCCGAGCACACCGGACAAGCCGATCACGACCGGACAATGCAGCAACCGGCCGAGGTGAGCGCCAAGGCCGGCGGTGTCCGCAGGTAATTCAGTGATGAATCTCCTCGTCGTCAGCCGCGAATCGTGACTCATGCCGATAATATACCCACCGCGCTACCCCTCGCTCCGGAGACCGGCGTTCTGAGGACCGGGGTTCTGAGAACCGGCGCCCTCACTACTCCTAAGGTCTTCGTACGCGGCGCGAACCTTCTTGAAATCCTCCCACACCGCCCGTTTTTTCGATGGGTCCCTCAACAGGGCGGCGGGGTGAAAAGTCGGCATGATCCTGAGGCCCTTACGTTCATACCACGTCCCCCGCGCCGAGGTGATCCTCGCCTTGGCATCCACCATGATCTGGGTCGAAAGCGCGCCCAGGCACACGATCAATCTGGGCGCGATCACCCTGATCTGAGCCTTTAGGTTCGGAAGGCACCTCGCCGCTTCCTCGGGAGTGGGAAGCCTGTTTCCCGGCGGCCTGCACTTCACGATGTTCGCTATATATACTTCACGGCGGGCGAAGCCCGCGGCCTCCAGGATCTTGTCCAACAATTTGCCCGCCGGGCCCACGAACGGCCGGCCCAGCTCATCCTCGACGGCGCCGGGCCCCTCACCGACGAGCATGAGATTAGCGCGGGGATCCCCCTCCCCGAACACGACGCCCCTGCAGCCGCTCCTGAGGTCGCACCTTTTGCATTCGAGCACGGCCTCCCTTAAATCCTCGAGCGTCGTTACGTCGGAGTGCAGTTCCACCGCCTCCGGCGCCGGCGGCGCCATCGCCTGCGATGCGCCGGCCCACCGGCCGGGCGTCCAGGGGCCCGCCTCGCTCGATCCCTGGAGGCCGTCGAAGAGTGTGCCCTGCGTGACCCGCTCCGCCATGATCATCCCACCACGCCAACAGGATATGGGTCCATTTCAAGGCTCAGGATACCTTTTCCTGCTCTCTCACGTCTGAACGGCTCAGGGGTCCGAACGGCATCGTGCTGTGCTGATTGGCAACATCATTGGGGCTGTCTTTTCCATATTCTGGACGGGCGCCAGCACCTGTAGACCCCCGTCCAGGAGTACCCTCGCGGCGCGGGTTATCGTGCCCCCCGGAAGGGCCCGAAGGCCGGGCGGCGGGTCGAGGATAAGGCCCGAGCGGCCCGAATATTCGCCGGCGGTCAGCCTGACCTCCTGCGGGAATCTTGCGGCGGATCGCGGCGACCGGCCGCGGTCCGAGTGCTCGATGTCGCATGGTATGAACAGGCTGTTCGGAAAGGAGACGCCGTTGACCGCGGCCCACATGCCGTCCGCCACCGCGAGGGCCTCGGCGAAACCGACCGTAGGCCGGCGGCCGAAACCGCCCACCACGATGAATGGAAGGGGTTCTCCCAACGCCGCGATATCCACGTTCGTCGCCGACCAGCAGACCACGGCAACGGCCTTCTCGTCCGCCGCCGATTGGATGGATTGGCGCCCGTCGATGGCCTCAACCGAAATTATTCGTCCTGCGAGTTCTCCGGTCCGCCCGGCGGCCAGGCGCCCGAACGCGAATCCCCCCGCGCCGAACACGCCCTCCACGATCACCCCCGTGGACTCCACCAGGACGCCCCTCCCGGGCCAGACCTCGGCCACTGTCCCCGCGAGGCCGGCGGGAAGTTCGAAAAGGCGTTCGCAGGTGATGACTGCCACTCGGCCGGTAACGGGACAGACATCCGCAATCTCCCCCGCGACAGGGGACCTGGCGACGTACAGCACGAGGCCCATCCATCCCTTGCAGGTCGCGATGGCGTCGCCCGCGGCCACACGGTCGCCCGTCCCCTTCACCATGTGGTATCGCAGGTCCCGCGGGCTGACTCCCAGGATCGAGGCCGCATCGATCCAGCAGGCCTCTCCGGAGATCGGTTCGCGCGCAACCACGGTGTCGGGATCGAGCCGCTGCCCTCCTTCGACCACGACTTCGCATCCGCGGGCGCGCGAGACGCGCGGCTCCCTAACAGTGACCCCGGCAAGAACGCGGGGGCCGTCAGGTATCATTCGAGATCCCCCTCGCATCCACGACGAAACCGAGGATGCCGCCCACGACCGCGATATCCGCCGGCCGTCCGGCCCCCTCCCCCACGTCCACGCCGCTCGCAGGAGACACGCGGGCGATCGCCGTTTCACCCGCCGGAAGGGATATCCCCGCCACCGCCCCGCGCTCGACCGATATGCTTCCAGCCCGTTCCATCTCGATCCCCAGGCATGCACCTCCCCTTATGCCCGGTCCGCCGCCCCCCTCCTCGACGGGCGTGAGAAGAGTACCCAGGCTGACCAGACACGGAATATCCGCGCCCGGGGCCGCGCCGGCACCAAAACACGCGCGCAAGGCCCCGAGGTGCATCAGCGAATTCGCCGGGTCCACCGCCAGGCGGACGGCTCCAGGCGGTTTGACCCTATCCAGTATAGAGATATTGTCCGCGAGCCCACCCCGGGCGGACAGAACCCTTTCGGATCCCTCCGCACCGGCCCACCGGATGATGGACCTCCCGAGAACCCCCGCAAGGACCAACATCCCCTTGGCCGCGTGGGGGACTCGGACGCCGGTCCCGTGCAAATCCGCGACCCCGTCCAGGCACGCCTCGAGGATGAGTCTTTCGGATTCCAGTTCATACGGTGACTCGGGGATTATCCACGGCCTCGAACGCCTATTGGCGGCCCAATCGAGCAGGCGGGCGTCGCGACGCTCCTCCGGGATCCGTTCGAGGGCCCCGGTGATTCCATGACCGGTCCCAACCCCCCCGGCGACGGTCAGCCGCGATCCCGACGGCGAGCGCTCGCCCATTATGGTTGCGGACGACCCCACATCGACGTAGATGGCTCTATCCAGGCCATGTTCCACGAGAGACTGCAGGGCGCAATCCACAGCCGCGTTCACGGAAACGAACCGCGTAACGCGATTGGATCGCTCCGGGCCCGGGAAGCGGCCACTGTATGATGCCAACGCCTCTCTCGATCGCCTCGTGTGAAGTTCGCTCAGGATGTCCCCGAACATGAGGGCATCGCCGTCGTCGCCCGGGACGCCTTCATTCAGCAAGCGCCTGACGCGTCCACGACCGAACGATCCCTCGAGGAATCCAAGGCCCCCCAATTCGCCGCAGTACAATACCGGAGCCGACGGCGCCATCTCCACGAAGCCCACGAACCATCCCGGATTGAAGTCGCCCCGCGCGGACGCGGCCCCGACGCAGAGCACACAATCGGGCGGGTCTCGGAGAATCCGTTCCTCCACCCGTTCGCCGCGACGATCCCGCTGACAGGAGTCGGCCCATATCGAGCAGGAGATGACGCCGCCTGACCCCGAAATGGCCCTCGCGGCCATTCGCTCCGCGACCGCCCTCTTCCACCCCAGCACAAGCACTTTCAGGGGGCCGTGCATGCTCGATGAGACCGCGAGCGGCGCCTCCGCTCCGGCGCCGCCAATAACGCTCGCGGCGCCAGTCCTTCGTACATCCAGGCTCATTGCCTCCTCAAGTGCGTCGGCATCGGTCGCGCCGAACCTGTACAGCGGCGCAAAGCCCGTCGAGAGAAAACGGGGCCCTTCCCTGCCGACGTGAACCAGGGCGGCCTTGATCATCGAGCTCCCCATATCCATGGAAACGAAAACACCGCTGCGGCGCATCGCAACTCTTCCCCACAAACGTCTATTCGTCGGCGGGGCGGGGGATGCAAGAATCCACGTGCGGTGTCATCCGGAAATGAGTTTACTACTTGTGTACCTGGAAGGCTGCCTCCGCGAATCCCACGTCTTCACCCCGGTGATTCACGAGCGCCGGCCTCCGCCAATCCCGCAAGGCATCGGCCTCTCCCTCGTCAAGCATGCCCATTTGAAGAAGGGCATTCGTTACCACCGGTCCCATGACTCGGGAATGGCCGTCCTCGACCTTGAACGCGAATCCGACCCCCCGATCGCGCACAGCGGCGCAGTAGACGCCGTCCGCACCTTCCTTCCCGATGATCCTCCCGCGAGTCACCTCCGCGATGGCAGTGCAAAACCTACCGGTACCCGCGATCATGAGCGGGTTTGCCGCCACTGCGCCCATCACTATCTCGACGGCGCTCCTTCTCGGCTCGGCGAAAACGCCGGGGGACGCGAGCCTCGCGTAGGCCAGGGCCATGTTGAACAGGGGCAGCGCAAATACGCTGACCCCGCAGCCGTCGACCCCCACCATGATATCCTTCTCCGGATACGCCGCTGTTTCGGCGACGACCCTCTTCACGATATCCTGGACGGGATGGCCGGCCTCCCAGTAGCGATCGAGGGGCAGACCCAGGTGTACCGCCAGCGCGAGCATCCCCGAGTGTTTACCCGAGCAGTTGTTATGAAGCGGAGACGGTCGTCGCCCCATCTTCACCAGACTCGCGGCCTGGGGCCTGTACAGAGGCGGATGGGTGCCACATCCCAGGGCCGTCTCGTCCAGACCCAGTTTCTCCAAGACCCCTTTGACGGTTTCGACATGCTGATCCTGACCGCTGTGCGAACCGCACATCACCGCGATCTCGCGATCCGAGAACCCGAACCGCGCGGCGGCTCCGGACTCGATCACCGGAAGCACCTGTATAGGTTTTGCCGAGGACCTCATGAATGTCTTCTTCTGGGGATCGCCCAAGGACCACTGCACGCGGCCCATCGAATCCACGAAAACCATGTCCCCCCTGTGCAGGCACTCTACGAGCGGCCCCCTTACGACCCTGCATACTACAGGCGGCAACGCCGCGATCATCCGCTCCCCTCCCGGCAACTCTCGACAAAGCCTCGAAAAAGTGCGACCGACTCCACTCCCGGGTACAGATCCTCGGGGTGCCACTGGACGCCGACAGCGAACTTGTGCGAGGGGCTCGCTATCCCCTCTATCACTCCATCCGGGGCCACGGCGGATACCGCGAACCCAGGAGCCAACCTATCCACCGCCTGGTGGTGCCTGGAATTGACGTCGATCCGCGTGGTCCCGAACAGGCCCTCGAGGATCGTCCCCGCCCTTATCTCCACCGGGTGCAGGCCCGCTTCCGCAATACCGCTTCTCCTATGGCACAAGGCCCCCGGCACTCTCGATTGGATATCCTGGATGAGCGAGCCGCCGGCCGCCACGTTCAAGATCTGCGAGCCCCGGCATATCCCGAGCACCGGCTTATCCATGAGGAGGAACTCCCCGATGAGCGCCATCTCCACGGCGTCTCTCTCGTGCGAGACCCCCAGCAGAGTGCATGTCCGGCCATCGGAGAAGTAGGCCGGATCTATGTCGCCGCCCCCCGTCAGAACGATCCCGTCCAGCGCGCGCGCTAGCCGGCGCGCCATCTCCCGGTAGTCGCTCTCAACGGAGGGGATAATCACCGGGACGCAACCCATTTCCACGAATGGAGAAACGTACGCCAGGCGAAGGTGGATTTTACCGCTGCGAGGTGATTCACTCGTGATCCCGATTACCGGCGGCACCCTCAAACACCCCCGGAAACAGATTTCCCGCCCGGCTGCGGGCCGCGCGGTCCAAGCGAAGGGGATGAGACCGTCGCAACCTAGATCTCCCTGAGGCCGATGCTGACGGCCAGCGCCTCATCGACCTTCCCCATGATGTCTTCTTCGAGGTGGGTCACTTTCTCTTTCAGGCGGCGCCTGTCTATCGTCCGCAGTTGTTCGCCCAGTATGACGGAGTCCCGGTCCAGCCCGGACGCGCCCGCCGCCAGTTCCACGTGACAGGGAAGCCTTGCCTTGGATATCTGAGATGTGATGGCAGCCACGATGACGGTGGGGCTGTAACGATTGCCTATATCGTTCTGGATTACGATCACGGGGCGGACACCGCCCTGTTCAGAACCCACGACCGGACTCAGGTCGGCATAATAGACGTCGCCCCTCCTGATGTTCACTCATTCTGCCCTCCGTCTATCCCAAAATCAAAGCCCATCCCGAGCTCCGCGAGAACAAGGTTGATCGAGCCCATCTCCGCGTATCCCCTGCACATTGACTCGCGGCGCTCCCTCCGCTTCCTCTCGTCGATATACTCGCGGACGGCCGACCTGATGATTTCACTGCGATTCCCGTTCTCCAGCGCCGCTATGCCGTCGACTTCCTGGAGTAATCCGGCCGGCACGCTGATCATAATCCGCCTCGATCTGGTCACAGCGGAACCCCCCGTCCCGTCGCCTGTCTGACCCAAGCGCGCGATAGCACTATCTTGCTCTATATCTATGTCGAATCGCGGCTGTAGTATCCAGAGATTTCAAATATACATCACCAGATGATATCCGATCGCGAGCATACATGCATGCCGCCAGCCTGGCCGCCGGCAACCTGCGCATGACGTCGCCGGCCAGTATCCCCTCGGGGCCGATCTCATCCGCCGCTATATCCCCCGCTAAACCGTGGAGATATACCCCGGAGGCCGCCGCCGCCAGGGGGTCCAGCCCCCGGCCGACCAGCGAGGCGATGGCACCCGTAAGAACGTCGCCCATGCCGGCCGACGCCATGCCGGGGTTGCCCGTGAGATTGACGTACACCCTGCCGCAGGGCGACGCCACGACTGTGCGCTCGCCCTTCAACACAACTGTCGTGGAATACCTTGACGCGAACGCTCCGGCCGCGCTTATTCGATCGCGTTGTATCTCGGTCACCGTGCAGCCCGCCAGACGCGACATCTCGCCTGGATGCGGGGTGACTATGGACGGCGCTTTTCTCATTCCAAGCAACGCCGGGTCGAGACAATTCAAACCGTCCGCGTCCAGCACCAGAGGCAGGTCGACCCCACGGACAATACTACTCGTCAAGGCCCGAAGTTCCTCGTTGACCGATACGCCCGGTCCAAATGCCAGGACCGAAGCGTTACGGCAAAACTCCATTATCTCGGTAGCGGCATTCACGCTCAGGGCGACCCTTGCGGCGCACGCGGTACCCGGTTCCCGCACGCTTTCGGACAGCGCCAGTTTCATCACCTCGGTGAGCTTGACCTCCATGAGCGGGGCCAGCGACGCGGGGACGCCTAGCGTGACGAGACCGGCGCCGCAGCGCAACGCCGCCTCGGCGGCGAGTGCGGCGGCCCCCGTCAGCCCGCTGGAACCCGCCACCACCAGAACGTGACCGTAATCGCCCTTGTGTGTGTCCGGGCGACGGTCCCCTATCCAGGAATCCACCGTCCCCGGTTCGATCGTTTCGACCCGAATCGCCGACGCCGGCCCCCCCTCCGGGGGAATCCCTATATCCGCGATAATCACGTCGCCGGCGAAACGGGCCCCAGGGTGGACCACCAGCCCCGTCTTCGGGTAGGCGAACGATATCGTCCAATCCGCCTTGACACAATCCGCCGCGGGAAGACCCGTGGTAGCATCCAGCCCTGATGGAACGTCCACCGCCAGCACGCGGGGCCTCCCCGACTCCCGGGCAAGATTCATCGACCGGATAGCCGAGGCGAGGGGTTCGCGGACCTCTCCGCTGAAACCGGTCCCCAGCAGCGCGTCAACGATGAGATCGAACGAGGCCAGGTCCGCGGAAAACCCCGCCCCCGCAGAGACTTCCACCGAGCGTTCTATAGATTCCACGACGCACGCGCGTTCGCCGCGGGAGGACATCTTATCGAGTATGCCGAGGTTGAGAAGCGAGTCCCCGCCTATGCCGTCCCTCCCGCCGGCCAAGAACACCTTCACCGCGAAGCCCATGTTAAGAAGGTGGCGCGCGATCACGAAGCCGTCGCCGCCGTTGTTCCCCCTACCACAAATGACGGCAACGCGACACCCGCGCGCCGGCTCAAATTTGGACGCAATCGCCCGAGCGACGCACGCGCCCGCGTTCTCCATCAGGACGGGCCCGGGAATACCGAGATCCCCGATTGCCCAGCGATCGATATCCCTCATCTGGGCGGCTGTGACGATCTTCACGCCCGTCCCCCCTGGGCTATAGCCTGCGCAACCGCGTACGACCGGTCGTGCGACATTGAAACGATGATCCGGCCTATGCCCTTTTCGGCGGCAATGGCGAGCGCCTTCCGCCGCAGTTCGACTCGAGGAGGCTCGCCCTGACGCCTCAAGATCTCCACGTCCGTCCAGGAGAACCCCGAAACGCCGCAACCTATGGCCTTCGCGACCGCCTCCTTGGCCGCGAACCGGGCGGCAACACGCTCTACAACTCGCTGTCCGACCATCCCCCCGACGCTCCCGCCACTAGCCGAAACGTCCGAGAGACCGATCTCCTCGATCTCGCGTACGGTCAGGATGCGAGAGACGAACGCCCGGCCCCGCCTTTCGATGGCCGCGCGGACTCGAGCGATGTCCACGAGATCGATTCCAGTGTTCCGCACCTCCAATTGCCGGAGCACCTCCTGTTCAGAAGGGAATTCGAGTTGAGCCAGCATAATCCTGCCGTCCGCGCGGACCGCCGTGTAGTTTGCCCCGGTAAACGCGCTGCAACAGGCCGGATGACCTCCTCCTCCGTTCAGCGGTACACGCGCTATCGAGAAGGGTGTATATTAGGGGTAGGAATTAAGTCCCGCTTTACAAATACGCGATGTGGTAAGGAGAAGGCACGATGTACGACCTAATACTCTGCGAGTACGCGCCACCCAATAAAACCACCGATGTCATCGATGAATGCCTGTCTCTCGGTCCCAGGACCTTGTTGAATGCGGGCCTCCTCCCCGCGCTGTCCTGGGCCGGGGTACAGGTGCCGGACGCAGCCATAATCCCGTGGGGATTCCCGTCCGACGGTGCCGCAGGCGCAGGAACACCGCTTGACGGCAGAAAAAGCCGGCTTCTCGCCTCCACAAAACAGTTGGCCGAGCGGACCCATTACGCGGTAACGCAGGATCATCTACCCCTCACCCTGGGAGATTGCACGGCGGGTGTGGGCGTATACGCAGGTTTGAAGCAGCGGTGGGACGACGTCACCGTGGTCTGGGTGGACGCCCACTGCGACCTGAATACTGAGGAGTCCACGCTCACCGGGTACTTCGGAGGCATGCCGCTCGCCGCCGTGTTGGGGGAATCTCTTCCATGGCTGACTCGAGCGGTCGGGATGCGGCACCCGTGCGACGACGATAAAGTGGCGCTCGTGGGGGCCCGCGAGTTCGATCCATTCGAGAAAGACTATCTCCTCAATTCGGGGATCGCGCACGTGACCCCCGATGAACTGAACGATTGGGTCGCTCCGTCCCGGAGCGCCGCAAGCGCGGGGGGAAATAAGGCGGCCGCAGCCACTGTGGGCTCACCATCCAGCGCGCCGGCGAAGGTCGCCCGCGTCGTGGACTCCGCGGAATCGGTATACCTCCACATCGACGTGGATTCCCTCGATCCCTCCATCATGCCGTCGGTTACGTTCCCGAGCCCCGGGGGCCTGAGGATAGACGGCCTCCTTGCGCTGGCGGGCGCCATCGGGTCGAGCGGCAAGGTACGCGCGATCACGATATCATCGTTCAACCCCGGCAAACCAGGGGCGCTCGAGTCGGCGGCGAAGCTCGTGTCACTGATCGCGGGAATAGCGGCCGAATGCGATAGGTAGGCGCGATGGCGAGGCGCCGGCCAGCGCGCGCACCGCACGAGGGCGAAAACAACGGCCGGGTGCTGGTTGAATCCCAGCGACCCGGCCCCATGTTTTCCTCTCGCACGTTTTCTTCTTGTCGGACCCGCAACGGCAACGGCGGGTTTCCCTACTCAGCGCTCCAAGGCTCGAAGAACGCCCTGGGGTGAGCGCACACGGGGCACACCTCGGGAGCCTCCGCGCCCTGATGTATGTAGCCGCAGTTCCTGCAATGCCAGGCCACCGGCCTGTCGCGGCGGAACACCGAACCGTTCTTCACCGAATCCAGGACCTTGCGGTACCTGACCTCGTGGTGCTCCTCTATGGCCGCGACCTTCCGGAAGAGTTCCGCGATATCCTTGAACCCCTCGCGATCCGCGGTTTCGGCGAACCCCTTGTACATATCGGTCCACTCATAGTGCTCTCCCTTGGCCGCCTCCTCCAGGTTGGTAGCCGTATCGGCGATCATGCTGAGGAGCTTGGCCCATATCTTCGCGTGTTCCTTCTCGTTGTCCGCCGTCTCCTGGAACACGGCGGCGATCCTCTCATATCCTTCCCGCTTGGCCACACCCGCGAAGTAGGTGTACTTGTTCCTCGCCTGTGACTCGCCCGCGAACGCCGTCAATAGGTTCTTCTCGGTCTCACTGCCCTTGAGATTCATGATGTACCCTCCATTCGTGAATTGGTCTTTCCTCGCAATCAACCGGCCCGCCGCCAAATCGCGAACGGATATAAGCCTGCCCATCCCGCAATCGCCTATTAGTGGAGGAAGGCCGAGCCATTTCTAGTCCCTTCCTGTAGATTACCATGAATAACCCATCCCTGGTAGTCGTACACCCCGTAGACTGTACACCCGTAGACCCGCGTTGACTCTACTCACACCCCGTCGACAGTACCCGCACCCGACTGTCGGCAGGTATCACGGCCTCTAAGCCTACCTGTCAGCAAACGCCACGGTTTTATCACTCAACCGTCGGTAGATGTAACGGTCTCGCGAGCCGACCTGTCGCCAGATTACACACCTGGTTACAATAATCTGTAGATGGAGATCACACTCCCAAGCACCGCCGAGATACACCCCTCGATAGATCCCACAGACCTCCTGAAAACCCGTCGCAGAATCCACATATCGATATCCGCGCAAGCGGCAGGCGCGGATCCTGGATCTGCGATCTCCAGAAATGGAAAGCTCCCTTTACATCGGCGGCCGCATGTGGTACGCTGGGTGATGTAAAGCATGCTTTCCATCAGTCGCCTGAGGGGGTGGCGCACGTCATCAACAATACTAGAAGGCTGCGCGAGGCCGCCGGCCTGACCCAGGAGCTTCTGGGACATAGAGCCAACGTTTCCAGGCAGACGATCAACGCCATCGAGGCCGGCCGCTACAAGCCCTCAATAATGCTGGCCCTCAAGCTGGCGAAGGTCTTCGCTGTGCCGGTTGAACACATATTCGAGCTCGAACCGGACGATTGGGACGGGATCGAATGAAGGGGTTGATAACGTGATAAAACAGGAAAGGGCGATCGGGCAATTGCGGATCCGAGTGTGGCTGGGCTTCGTGTATCTGGCGGGGGCGGCGGTCTGGCTTGCCCGCAGTCATGCGAACGACAAGTTGGATTCCCCCGTCACCCTGCTGTGGCTCGGGGGGTCTGTGGCCCAGGCTTTCTTCATTACTCGCACGGCGAGACTCCTGGGGAAGGCTAAGGCCGGGAACCTCCCGCCTGGAAGCATCGAGCCCGACGAACGCGCGCAGTTCATATCTGGGAAAGCCGCACTGAATACTTTCTGGTGGACAATATGCCTGCTCTTTGCCTACCTGGGGTACATCTGGGATAGTACGGGGCGGCTTTCGGCGGAGCCGGCCGCGATATTGTTGAGCGTGGTGAGCCTCTATCTCGGGCACTATGCCTACTACCTGCGCAGGTACTGAAGAATTCGGCGGCGACGTCACACCGACGACGGCTCACACCGGCGGCGACGTCGATCCTTGGTCCGCCACAGGTCGAAAGGAGTATTGCCCGCCGGG
>JAHDPS010000153.1 GCA_018434225.1 Bacillota bacterium | reverse complement strand
GGCCGGAGTAGTGTCGTGCGCAGAGGGTGTTTCACGTTCACCTCAATGACCGCATGCATGATCATCTGTACTGTAGTCTCCTTTTCTGGGACAGTCCATGCAAACGGGGTTCCCGTGATACCGGAAGACCCGGCGGGTATTCTCTTGCCGCACCGGCAAACCGAGGTCGGAGTCTTTTCTGAGACGCTCACGTTCGATTTTCGGGTCATCGACCCCAAGAACCTGCAGTGGGCGCCGCTTGTGACCGTCGAGTATACTCTGTCGAATCCGTCGGACGAAGCGGAGACCCTGACGGTTGCCTTCGTTTCAGTACAATGTTCTCGAGGGTTATTTCGATCATCTTCCTGAAGGCGATTTCCACATTTCCGTACACCCGCTTGGCATCAGTATCAGTGGCGTACACTATCTAATCACGTTCATAGGGATGATTTACGTGGTGCTGCTTTTGTGGTGGGCGGGTCGTCGCTCAGCCCGGTGCGGCCTGGCTTCCTGGGTTGGGGCGCTCCCCGTTGGGATAATGGCGTTGGTCGCCATTTGGGTGACCAGCGTCACCAACCTCGGTACCTATCCCGAACTCGCCATATTCCTAATCGTCACCGGGACAGGGGCGGTCTTTTCCTTCCGCCTGTTTCGCGGCGGCCGCTCAAGATGAGGAGGTGACCAATGACAATCCATTACCCCGGCATTTGCCCTTGTTTCTGCGCGCCCGCCATGCCGCGGTGCTCCCGCGCGGCCGCGAATAAGGTTCGCGCGTGGAAAACCCGGTTAGCTAAGGGGTCGACCCCGGCCCCCCGATATCACATACTGAGGCGCAATGCGATTGGGGGGAACAGAATTGAGGCTGGGAGTGGGCGCGAGGCTGATTGCCGGATACTGCGTACTTGTGGTGACGCTAGCCGCCGTCGGCATGTTCGCGGCCAGCGGTATCAGCCGGATGGATTCGGTTTACCGCGAATACGTCCTCGATTATCTCGGGGAGACGCGGGTCAAGGTTCACGAGCTGGACGCCCAGATCACCAAGAGGATGCTTGCCGTCAACAACTACGTTCAAACACTCGACAGCAAGTACCTTACTGTTGCCCAAACCCACCTGAGCGATATCCTCGACATTATCGAGAAACTCGACAGCCAAACCCAAACGGAGCAGGGTAAGGCCTTCTGTAGTAAAGTGAAGGGCCTGGTAAAGGAATTCGATCGGCTAGTCCTGGCCATCATAGCGCACGCCAAGGACGATGACAGGGCGGCACTGGCTCTGGACGCCCACCAGAGCACTGAGATACAGGTTCGTCTGGACGCCGCCATACAGGAATGGATAGAATTCACAACCGCTCTATCCCACGGCGCGAGGGCTGACGCCGCGAAGACGGCGAAGAGGGTGCGGACGGTGGCGATCGTCGTTACGGTACTCGCCGCGCTGCTCGCGGCCATGACAGGGATCGCGCAGAGCCGTTCCATATCAAGACCCCTTGGGGCGTTGACCGCTGTGGTGGAGTCGGTTGCCGGTGGCGATCTTGCGGTATCCGTCCCGCCGGCCCGGAGGAATGATGAGATAGGCAAGCTGGCCCTCGCATTCGGGATGATGGTTGAGAACCTCAGGGAAATCGTCAAGAAGGCGCTGGAATCGGCGGATCAAGTGGCTGGGACGAGCCAAGAATTCTCCCGGGCGTCGGAGGAAGCTTCCGGGGCGATTCAACAGGTGTCATCATCGATCCAGAGCATTGTCGGGGAGACGACGGAGCAAGCCTCCAGTGCCCGGCAGACGAGCGTAGTCCTGGCGCAGCTGGGCAACGCGATAGACCAGGTGGCGCAGGGAGCACAGAGCCAATCGAGGAGCCTGTCGGAGGCCACTGGCAGCGTGAACGGCATGGTGAAGGCCGTGGAGCGGATCTCCAGCGCAGCTCGTCAGGTGGCGGCGGCCGCTGAGACTGCGAGGGAAGCTGCTCAGACGGGCCGTGAGGCGATAGAGAAGACGGTCGGAGGCATGGAGACCATAAGCAAGACTAGCGAGGACACACGGTCGAGCATAAGCGGACTTGCGGGGTATTCCCGCCGGATCGTCGAGATAGTGGAGATGATCAGTGACATATCTGACCAGACGAACCTGCTGGCGCTAAACGCCGCTATCGAGGCCGCGAGGGCGGGTGAACACGGGCGTGGCTTTGCGGTGGTGGCTGACGAGGTGCGTAAACTCGCCGATAGGTCGAGCAAGTCGGCGAAGGAGATAGCCGATCTGATCCTGGACATGCAGAAGGGGACGGACGCCTCAGTGAAATCCGTGGAGGCGGGAGCCGCGGCGGTAGATGAAGGCCTCAACCTGGCATCGGGGGCTCGCCAGGCGCTTGGGGAGATAGTGGGCGCGGTCGAGAACGCGGGGGTCGAGTTCGACCGGATTCAAGAGGCTATTGGAGACATAATGGAAGCCAGCAAGCAGGCCATGATGTCGGTTGACTCGAGCGCCTCGGTGGTCGAGGAAGCGACTGCGGCCACCCAGGAGATGGCGGCATCCAGTTCGGAGGTGTTGAGATCCGCTGAGTCGATAACGGTTAGTGTAGAGAAGAACGCCGCGGCCATAGAAGAGGTTTCCTCGTCCGCGGAAGAGGCTAGTTCCTCGATAAGCGAGCTCGCGAACTCAGCGCAGTCGCTCACCCAGACGGCCGAGGACCTTCGGACGGTCGTGGCGGTGTTCAGACTGTAGATTGATAGCAGGGAGCGTCGGATCCCCTCGGGACGGCGCACGCAGCGCGCGGTTCGGCCCCCGTCCTCATTCCTCGTAGAACAGAAGGAGATCGTGCAACAGCGTCAAATATGACCCAACTAACAGTGGATCCAGGATCCAATACCGCCATACACCGTGAGCGCTGGATCTACTCGCACCAACAAGGAGGATACCAACATGCCAGGGGTGTCAGTAAATGTCCTTACTCCGGCGGGGATGCTCGGGTACGGCTTTCCAGCGAAGTGGTTCGAGAAGGGCCTTTCTCTCGGTCCCGATGTGATAGCGGTTGACTCCGGATCAACCGATAGCGGACCGCACAAGCTTGGGACCGGCGCGATGACATGCTCGATGGAGGCATACAGGAAGGATATCGGCCTATTGCTGCGGGCATGTGCCG
>JAHDPS010000228.1 GCA_018434225.1 Bacillota bacterium | reverse complement strand
GTTCTCGCCGCTCATCGAGGAGGCTCGCATCCGTGAGGAAAGCCTCCTCTCGCTGCAAGACGACCTGAAGGATACCATTGCGTTCCTGAGAGCCAAGCCCTCCATTATACCTACTGTAGGGCCGATAACCTCAGGGTTCGGCTACAGGCGGTCGCCGGTTTCGAGGTCTCGCACCGAGTTTCACGAGGGAGTGGACATCGGAGCGCCTTACGGCTCTCCCATCAGAGCGACCGGAGACGGTGTGGTGACACTCTCCGGGTATTATGGTGGACTCGGGAAAACGGTGATCATCGACCACGGGTACGGGATTAAGAGCTGGTACGGGCACTGTTGCAGGCTCGACGTTCGCCAGGGCGAGAAAATTCCGAGGGATAAGGTCATAGCGTACGTCGGCTCCAGCGGTTTGTCTACAGGGCCGCACCTACATTATCAGATAACCGTGAACGGCAAGTGCGTCGATCCCCGTGAGTTTTTCGAGGCGGATGAGGTGTATAAGGCGCAATAGAAACTGGCTGAAGGGGTTGGGAACATGTTTGGCAAGAAAGACGGGCCCGAAAGAAGCGACAAAATTGAGACCATTATCGGCCAGGACACCGAATTCAAGGGGACGATTACCTCGTCGGGCGGTATACGCCTGGACGGCCGCGTTGAGGGCGAGATAAACTGCAAGGGCGATGTCATCATCGGCGAGACTGCGACTGTGATGGCCAACATCAGGGGGCGGAGTGTAACGCTTGCGGGGGAAGTCAAGGGTAATATCGATACCGAGGGCAAGCTGGAACTCGCCACCACGGCAAGGCTGACCGGGGATATCAAGGTGGCAAGCCTGACAGTCGAAGACGGCGCATTATTCAGAGGAGCCAGCGACATGAAGAAGGACGGTAAGGACCTGGTTCCGAAGATGAGTTCTCTTCCGAATCCCAAACCCTGAGAACGGAGATAATCGGGCTGCCCAATCGCGAGATTGGGCCATTTTTGTTCTAGAGGTGGTTCCAACGTCTTCCTTTTATGTAGTCAACCCGGTCGCGGGGAAGGGCAAATCGCTACGGATCTGGCGTGAGGTCGAGGCGAGGCTCAGGCACAGACGCGAACCGGTGGAGTTCAGGATTACACCGGAGCCGAACACAGTAGCGGGCATTGCTGAACAGGCGGTGCGCCAGGGCTACGACACCATCGTCGCCGTAGGCGGCGATGGGACGATCCGGGAAGCGGCCGGCGTCCTGGCGGGGTCCGGATGCAGGCTCGGCATCATTCCCTCGGGAACGGGGAACGATTTCGCCCGTACACTAGGGCTCCCGCAGGACCTCGACGCCCTGCTGGATGTCGTCTCCACAGGGAACGTCATGGCGGCGGATCTCGGACGGATAGATGGCGCGTACTTCGTAAACATAGCTGGGATAGGGGTGGATACGGAGATTGTGGAAGCGGTCAACAGGAGCCGCGTTATTGTAAACGGCACTGTGACGTACCTATTGACCGCCATCAGGACTGTCCTCGGGTATGATGCGCCCATGATGACGGTGAGGGTGGGCGGGCAGGAGATACGTGGACGAGTGCTCGTGCTCGCCATCGCCAACGGCGAATACTATGGTGGGGGCATCAGGATGGTGCCCGGCGCCCGCCTGCAAGATGGACTGTTCCACGTGCTCGTGGCCAGCGACGTCGGTCGTTGGGAGGCGTTGAGGCTGTTGCCTTTGACGTATTCGGGAAGGCACGTGACACATAAGAAATGCTCCATCTACACCGGGTCGGAGGTTACGGTGGGATCTGACAGGCCCCTGGCCGTCCAGGCGGACGGGTCGGTGGTCGGGAGGGTGCCTGTGACATTCAGAGTGGCGCCTCGTGCGCTGAATGTCCTGATGCCCGCACCTCTCGGGAGGTGAGGCCGTGGTTTTCAGGGACAGGAGAGAGGCCGGCCGCTTGCTTCTGCGGGAGATAAGGCGCCTCGACCCCGCTCGGCCCGTGGTGTTGGGTATTCCCAGGGGCGGAGTGGTGGTCGCAGCGCAGATCGCGGACGGCCTGGCCGCGCCATTGGATGTCATAATCCCGCGTAAGATCGGCGCGCCGTTCAACGCGGAACTCGCGATAGGCGCGATCGCGCAGGATGGCACCATTATCCTAGATGAGGCAATGGTCGGGACCCTGCGCGTGGGCCGCGGGTACATCGAGGAGGAGGCGCGCAGGGAGACACTGGAAGTGGGGCGGAGGCTCGAGATCTACAGGGGGTCTCGCCCCGCCGTGGAGATGGATTCGAGGGACGTCATCGTGGTCGACGACGGCATCGCTACGGGGTTCACCATGATGGCGGCGCTCAGATCGGTGCAAAAGCAATCCCCTTCGTCAATCATTCTCGCCGTTCCCGTCGCCCCGGCCGATGTGGTCGCGCGACTCGCCTCCGAAGTCGATCATCTTGTTTGCCTGGCCTCGCCCGAGCCCTTCTATGCCGTAGGACAATGGTACGCCCATTTCGACCAGGTGGAGGACGAGGAGGTCATCTCCATTCTGCGACGGGATATGTGAATCACGGGATGGGGAGACTTCCGGGCGGAGGTGTTCCCCGTGAAGGAGACTATTGCCGTCGAGGAAGAACTCTCGAGTGTAGTGAACGTCCTGGAGAATGCCGGTTACCATGTAGTGGGGATGGATGATCCAGGATGGAAGGACGCTGCGGCCGTCGTGATCAGCGGAGTCGACAGGGATTTCATGGACGCGCAAAACATCAGCACGCGCGCGTCGGTCATTGACGCGAGCGGCCTGACGGCCGAGCAGGTACTGAAGGTGGTGGAAGATAGGACGTCGTAGGCGGGCGAGTGCGCCGGCGCGCGACGTTCCGTGGAACGGCCTCAGCCCCGCGATAGGCTGGATGAATCGCCTCTGAGCAGGGAGACTGCCGACTTAAGCCCGCGGGATATCGCGTCGGCCATAGTCATTACCAGGTTGAGCCTGGTATTTTGAAGGACCAGGTATTCCATGAATCCGCCCACGTTGACCGTGCCCGTAATGTAGAAGTCGCCCACCGGGGGCAGGGTCTTATTGACACCCGCCCCCGGTCTCAGAGGTCCCCTTCCTACGAGCACGCTGCCCACGTGATCGTGACTACCCAGACACGCATCAACGGCGATCATTAAGGTGGAGGGGTGACGGTTCGACAAGATTACAATCTCCTCCTCCAGGTTCGCGGCGTGAAGCGGTTTCTCCAGATCGCCTACTACGAAGATCCCGGGCAGAGAATACTTCTTCAGGGCTGTACCGACGAGAGGACCGAGCGAATCGCCGGTCGACCGGTCTGTTCCTATGCATAGGACACACAAGGTTTTGAATCGCTCCGGCTCGAGCAACGTGCGAACAGCGAGAGCGATAGCGTTCGGCGCTTCGGGCAGGCGGGCATCGATGCGGTGTTGAACCCGGCCTATCGCTGCGCCCGTCACGGCCAAACCCCCCGTGTAGTACTTGTGGCGCTACCGTTGAAGTATATGGCCGGAACAACCGCGGCTATGCATTCGCCCATAGATAGCCCGCAGATTGGGCCTCGCAGGGGCGGAGGATAGCGGCAGCCCGTAAAGAATAGTTGATCTGCGATCAATCGGGGAAGCCTGGAACGAGGCCAATTTATGTTCAATAAGTCCGGTGAATATAGACAAAAGGGAGTATCGGCGGTCCGCCCGGGCCTGTGGATCAAGCGGGGCGTCGTGATACTGGCGGCCGGAGTGCTCGTGGCTGCGGGGATCAGCGCTGCGAAGTCATTGGCTGGCAAGAGCCGGTCTGTTCCCGAACGGCTCCTGGCCACTCGGATTGCGGCCGATGCTGTGCTTGTGCCTGGATCACCGGGGGTGCTCGCGTTCTCGAGGGACACCGATGGGATTCGCGTAAGCCGGGTGCCGCTGACAGAGGGTGGGAGCGCGGCGGGCGCGGGTTCTGATTCGACCATGGTCTGCGCGGACGGTGTTATATGCCTCGGTGAGGACGCCGTGTCGGTGACGGATAGGGCGACCGGCTCGATCAAGAACTACCCTTTAGATTCGACCGGGGTTGCGCCGTCCTGGACCATAAAGGTTCCGGGCGCCGCCATGGCGGTCGCGGACAAGAAGGGAGTACTGGTCATAACCGCGCCTGGAGCGGGGAAGACAGGGTTCAGGGTCAAGCGACTCGATACGCGCGGTCGCGTCACTTGGGAACGAGAGTCCTCGAGCGGCATTCCCCTGTCCTTGCGGGGGGCGCCCGGGGGATTTTTCGTCGCTGGAGTGCTTCAGGTGAAGGAATACCCGGCGACCTCATTGCTGATCGTGAACGACTCCGGATGGGCCGAGACCAAGCCGATTCCAGGGCTCGTGAGGTGCGTGGCCGGCGGCTCCGGACTGCTGGCCGCAGGATCGGGTTCGTCCCTCTACACCCACGACCTGAACGGGCAGATCAAATGGTGCGTTGAACCCGGGGGGATTCCGACGGATGTGGCGGTGTGCCCGGGAGGTGTAGTGGTCGCGGTTAGAAAATCGGGGGGAAATGGTTTTGCCGACCTATTTGTCCGGGACTTCGTGGCAATGTATGATGTAGGTGGGGCGCGCTTGTGGAAGGCCGACTTGAAACCCGGAGTCACGGCCGTCCGTTGCTACGACAAGGGCGTCATTGCCGGGACGTCAGCCGGGGTCGTTGCGCTTGATTACAGGGGTAAAGTCCTCTGGGAGGTAGATCTGCCCTCGCCCGTCAGCCGCCTCGAGATTGCGCCAGGGGGCGGCATGTTCTACGTATCTACCGAAGCGGGGGAGTTGCGCTCGTACAGAGTGATCTCGGACTGAGTTGAATTCTGAAAGGATCGTCAGATGGGGCACATCCGGGTTACCGATCTAATCGAAATACTCATCGGGGCGGTAGCGGGGGCGCTGATCTGCACCTGGGTCAGTAGCGATTCGCTGCCGGTACTCGCCCGCACGTTGCTCGTATTTCTCAGCATGAAGATCGCCGGACATATCCTTCGAGCCACACTGGTCAGAGGAGAGACTCACTATTTCGAGGATATCCTGGGGGATCTGGCCTCCTACTTCAGTCTTGCCCTCGTGGCGTCGGCCGCGATTTGGGCCGCGGGGAGATACCTGGGTGGGGCGGTGGAGCCTGTCTTCCCCGGGACGATAGCGCATGCCGTGTTGACGATCATGCCCGCGCGGGAGCGGCGGAGGCGGACTACCGGGGGGTAGTTAAAATGTCCTGGTTCGACACGCTTATAGGCGCTTACCTGTTATACAATGTCGCGTCGGGCTGGAGGAAAGGCCTGGTGGCGTGCTTTTTTGGGATGGCCGCGGGACTGCTGTCTATCATCGGAGGGGTGGTACTATGCAAGCCCGCAGTCGCTCTGTTGGATAAACACACCAGGGCGGTGGCGGCCGTTTCATCTCACCTACAGCGCGTAATCGGAACGTCGTTTCCTTCGACGACGGGTATGACCGGTGTTCTGGAGGCCATGCGCATTGACCTTTCGGCGGGGCTTAAGCCGGCGGCGGACGTACTTGGGCGGAGCGTAATTGCGGCCGCTTGTTTTTTCGTACTCTGGATACTCCTCAGGATCGCGCTGGTGGCTTTGGGCCGGGTCATGGCGTTGCCCTTCGAGCATGGCCCGGCGGCGTTCGTTAATCGCCTCTTAGGAGCGATTTTCGGCGGGGTGCTGGGGTTTGCGCACGTCGCGATTTTACGGGTAGTCGCTATGCTGCCAGTTGTCTTCGGCATCATCGAGCCGGATACCATCCAATCGTCGCTCTTCCTGAAAACCGCGGGCGACGTCGTCGAGCGGGTGGCCCCGTGGGTTATCGGTGCGTCCGGTTTGGGAGGTAGATAAATGAGCGGGGTTACGCCGAGGTCCGAATCAGGTGTTCCCGGGGTGGCCGTGCGCGGGGAGCCGGAAGAGTATTATCTCGACTTGCCGAGGCTCGAGGGGATCGAAGAGGGCGCGAGCGTCGTGCTGATGGTCAGGGGTCAGTCCCTGGGGGACGCCGCGTCCGAAGTGGGGAGCGATCTGGGCGCGCGATTGCTGGCGATGTTCCTCACCAGCCTTTGCGAGATGCCGCCCGTCGTCAAGGCAATAGTCCTGGTGAACGAGGCCGTGCGATTGGCGGCGGCGGAGTCTGCGGTGCTCAGCGCGATGGAGACAATCGAAAAGCAGGGCACTGATATACTATGCTGTTCCACCTCGTGTAACTTCTACAAGATCGAACCTCTCGTAGGGGTGAGGTCGAGTATGTTTCATATCGCGGAGACCCTTCTGACCGCCGGCAAGGTGATAACACTATGATGTCGACGCTGGGACAACTGCTTTCGAGCCTCATGTCGTTCAGCGCGGCGACACTGCTCGCGAAATCCATTTGCGTGGCGCTACTCGGCGTGGCCCTGGCTAGGCTCGGGGGCAGGGTCATTGACGGGGTGGGGTTCCCGGCCGGGTCGAGATTGGAGAACGCCGTGGTCGGGCGAAGGGCGAGAACCGTCCGCGGGATGCTGAAAAGCATTCTCAAATTCACGATAGCCGCAGTCGCTGTCCTGGCGATCCTGGACCTTTTAGGCTTCGAGACGAGATCCGTACTTGCGGGCGCCGGGATACTGGGCATTATCATCGGGCTTGGATCGCAAAGCCTGATCAGCGATGTGGTGGCCGGGGTCTTCATTCTGTATGAGGACCAGTTCAATGTCGGCGATCACGTCACGATCGGCGGGATCGAAGGCGTCATAGAGGAAATGGGGTTGACGGTCGGCAGGCTCAGGGATTTCAATGGTGATCTCCATTTCGTGCGCTACGGGACGATCGGCAGGGTTACAAACCACTCGCGCGGGAGAATCAGGGCGTGGGTAGACGTACCCGTCTCGCGAGACGAAGAACCGGGGCGCGTGGCCGACGCGCTGTCGGAGGTTTGTCGACTGGTGGCCGAGAGCGGCGTGGACGTGGGAGAAGGCCCGTCCATTCTGGGAATTACGTCGCTCGGCGATAGGCGAGTAGTGTACACGGTTGTGGGCAAGGCGGACCCAGGCAAGCAATGGGCCCTCGAGAGGGAGATCAGGAAAAGGGTTATCGAAGTGTTTCAAAGATCGGGAATCAAGGCGCCGGACCCTTGGTCCCCGGGGCTCCGCCCTGGGGAGGGGCATGACGAAGGAATAAGTGAGTGATTGCCGTTGGATAGGTTCGACATCGGCGACATAGTCGTTCTTAAGAAGACGCACCCGTGCGGCTCGAACAGCTGGGAGATAACGCGGACGGGGATCGACTTCGGGCTCAAGTGCCTCGGATGTGGGAGGCGGGTGATGATCCCCAGGACCAAGTTCGAGAGGCTCGTCCGCAAGATAGCTAAGGCGGCCAAAACTACGGTCGGGAGTGAGTGACATGGCGCTCACCTGCGGGCTCGTCGGTCTCCCCAACGCCGGCAAGTCCACCATATTCAACTGCATCACATCGGGCGGCGCCGCTACGGCGCCGTATGCGTTCACTACCATAGATCCCAACGCCGGAAGCGTCGCCGTTCCGGACGATCGCCTCGAGAGACTTGCCCGCCTCGTCAGACCGAAGACCGTGGTCCCCGCCTCATTGGAAATAGTGGACATAGCGGGGCTCGTTAGGGGGGCGAGCAAGGGTGAGGGGCTGGGGAACCGCTTTCTGGGTCACATCCGCGAGGTCGATGCGATAATCCACGTAGTGCGTTGCCACTCAGACAGCAGCGTCCCGCCTCCGGATGCGACCGTCAGTCCGGCTAGGGACGTCGGGGTGGTCAACCTGGAGCTTATCCTGGCCGACCTGGAAACAGTGCAGCGCAGGCGGGAGCGCATCGGCAAGGCCGCCAGGTACGGCGAGAAGAGGGAGGCCGAGGAGGACAGGACCCTGGCCAAGATCGAGGGGATCTTGAACGGGGGTTCGCCGGCGCGGAGGACGCCGCTCGATGACGCGGAACGGGCTATTGCCGCCGGGCTATTCCTAATCACGATGAAGCCGGTTGTGTACGTCGGCAATCTGCCGGAAGGGGTCACTGATCCATCTACCAGCCCCTTTTACAGCGAGTTAATGGAGACGGCGGTGTCGGAGGGCGCCCCCGTCATGGCGCTGTCGGCCAAGATTGAGGCGGAGATCGCCCAACTGGACGGGGCCGAACGCGACGAGTTTCTCGAAGATCTCGGCATAGATGTTCCGGGCGGCCACAGGCTGATACGAGCCGCTTACGAGGCACTGGACTATATTACCTTCTACACGTTCAACGAAAAAGAGGCCCGCGCCCGCCCGCTTAAACGGCACACCCGGGCTCCCCATGCCGCCGGAAAGATCCATGCGGACATGGAAAAGGGGTTCGTGAAGGCCGAGGTACTGGGAGTCGAGGACCTGGAAGGGGCGGGTTCGTATTCGGCTGCTCGCGAACTGGGCCTATTGAGGATCGAAGGGAAAGACTACGAGATCCAGGATGGGGACGTGGTATTCTTTCGGTTTGCCGGATGACGGGCCCCTTTTAACCGTTTCTACGCGCGGTCGCGGGGTCGCGCGAGGACCGAGGTATCCGGCGGTCGAACCCTCTTGCAGATTGAGTGTAGACCAGGCTTTGCTTTGTGATAGAACTTGCGGGATCTCCGGAGCCACGGCTTTCGCCCGACAGGCACCACGAAACCCGGCCCGAAATTCGGACCCGTGCTGTAGCGCACGCATCCTGCCGCGATCCATGCTGTAGCGCACGAATCGGCGGCGACCGCAGCCCGTACGTAGCGAGTGTCAACGGACTGAGAAAATGTCACCTTAGAACACGTTGATCTGGACTGAGAAAATGTCACCTTTAGTTGACGTAATGGTTTATTCATTGGGCTGGTGGGGTTATCTTGAGATAGCCAACAGATGGTCGTCGAGGTGCTTGTCGAAGTAGGCCTGGACGGGGTCGTAAGGCGCTCGACGACCGTTGGGGCGCCAGGGGTGGTTGGGGGCCGGCTTGTGGGCCTTGGATCTGGGCTGGCGCGGGATAGTGGGTTGCTGGACGGGAAGGGGCCGGACGAATTCTCTGATGGCAAAAGGCTGGCCGTTGAAGAGGGCTGAGACGGAGCCATCCAGATGGGTAAGGACTGTGATCCTGGCCTTGTTGGGGAGTGAGAATGGGGAACCTTTCGGGGTTACGAGTTGAAATGATTTGCCGTGGTATCTGATGGTAGAGTCGTTGGAGGCCAAGCGGTACTCCTTGAGGGCGACTACGGAATCGATAACCTGTTTTGAGGGAGCTGGGCGGAAGGCGAGTTCGGGCTGGGCGGGCTTGACGGCGAAGTGCTGGTTGAAGCGGTTGATGAATGAGGTTAGGAAGGCGTTTGCCTGATCGATAGTAGAGACGCCGGCGAGGCGGAGTTCGATTGTGAGCCGATGCTGGAGTGTACCCCAGAGGCGTTCGATACGGCCCTTGGCCTGGGGGGAACGGGCGTGGATATGGTTGACGCCGAGTTCGCTGAGGATCTGACCGAATTGGGTAAGGGGGGCGTGTTTGCCGGCCAATTCATCGTCAATAGATAGGTCAGCGTGGCTTTTAGGGAAGAAGATTGAGTGACCGTCGCAGTAGAGTGACTGAGGGACGCCGTG
>JAHDPS010000120.1 GCA_018434225.1 Bacillota bacterium | reverse complement strand
TTTTGGGGGCCCGTTTTCTATTGCCCGACGATATAAAAAGGAGTGGAATAGATGAAACGCGAGCCGGTCGTTTGTCATACGTGCGGCAAACCTATTGAGGATCTTGGGATGGCCATTGTCTCTTGGAAAAGCGAACCAGGCGTAGAAATCGGCGGCTTCAAGGTGACGCATAAAGGCCGATGCGATCCGGGCGACCATCGAGCGCCCCAATCGCTTGAAGCGACGGACCTGACATACCCCGAGGGCTACTTGAATTTCATCTTCGGTGTAGTGCTTGCGGCAGTGTGGGCCGGCCAGCGGTTGGCGGATTACCACGAGCTGGCGGACGTGCTGGAGGCGTTTGCCCCATTCGTGTGCCGGGAAACCACCCCTGAGGAAAAGGAGCAGTGGGGATGGCACCATGCGTTGATGATGCCGATTCCGCGATGCGCGGCTTCAGCTGTGGCTATGCCCGCGCTGCAACCTAGAAAGGAAAGAAGGCGGGAAGCGGTGTGAGCGAAGAGAGCCCTGGGGCGGGGTTAGGGGCCGACTCACGCCGGACTGGACTGACTGAGGTCCCGTTTCGGGAATGGGTCCACCGGCCCGGCCCGCGCGAAATCCGCGTGACCGAGGAGAAAGCGCGTTTTGCCGTGGCCAGGCTTCTGCCGTTGTGCGTGGTATCGAGTTCGGATCCTGGGAACGTATACGAGTTCGCCGTTGAGAGACGCTCCGGGAAAGCGCCCCGCAAAGACAACTGGGGTCGAACGGACAAGAGGAGGGAACCGCGGTATGGGCGATGATGCGCAAGTAAAGACGACGCGTTCTTCGGAGGTTGAAGGCGTAGCCCGCGTCACCTCCGTTTTCGATGCTCCGGCTGGGAAGAACCGCGACCTGCTCGGACGGGCCACTGTGATTCTGGGCGAGGACGACCCGAGGGAAGTGTACTGGAAATGCGAGAGAGGAGGGAAGCCCCCCTGGATGAGGAGGGGCGTGGCCCTGCGCTTCAGGGGCACACTGGACGAATCCAGGAAGACCCCTAGATTGACCCTGGCCGCCTGTCACCCAGAATTGTCAACGGCCGTGCTGCGGGGACTCCAGCGAAACGGGATGAATCTGAGCCCCGCGCGTCGGGACACGCTGTTCGCGAAGTACGGTGTGCTCGGCGTCGATGACCTGCTGACCGCGATGGAGGCCGCTTCGGATCCGGGTGAAAAGGGACTATTGAGGGACCTCGTAAGCCTGAAAGAAAACACGGAGATTGCGGAGATCGTCACGGTCTTTCACGGGGCCGGCAGAACTGAGATCGACCTGGCTACCGCGGCGAGGGTTTACTACCTTCTCAGGTACCGGGCGCACAGGGCGAAGATCACCGTTCCGGGCATGATTCGGCGTTATCCCTGGACCGTGCTTCAAGCGGGTTGCGTCGAGCTGTCGCGCGACGTAGTGAACGACCTGGTTCGGCGCTACCTCAATACGACGGATCCGGGGGTGCCTCTCCTGGCCGCCTACGGTGCGATGATGGCGGCCGCGGCCGGCGCCGCGCGGAGGGGTGACTCGTACATCACGTACGAGAAAGCGCGCGGGGTGATAAAGAAAGAGCGGGATAGGTATTACGGGAAGTCCGCTTATAGCGGCCCGGAGTTCCACGATGTGGTCCACGTACACTCGGAGGCGGGGGATCCCCAGGTCCGGTCCGCGATGGGCCGCTTTGTCTGTGAAAACGGAAAGAGCGGTCCCGGCGCGGAGTTTGTCCCGTTGGCCATGACCGACCCGATGTATGCGCGGCGGTCGGAGAAAGAAGTGGCCAGGGAGTTAAGCGCCGTCTATTTGAGCAAGGCGTATCACGCCGAACGCACCGCCGCCGAGCGGATGGTCCAGATAATCGAGGCTGGTCCGAGACAGGAGCTGGGGGACGTTCTGAAGCGCCTTCTTGATGGCGGGCCCGGGGGCCTTTCCGGGGAAGTCCGCCGCGATTTCACCGCGATTTCGCGGGACGCGGGCCAGTTGGAAGCCCTGAAGAGTGTTTTTGAGCGCCCGGTTTCGATGGTGATTGGTGGCGCGGGTTCCGGCAAGACGACGGTATTGAGGCTCTGCGCCCTCCTGGCGAGGGAGATGGGGTTAGCGCCCTTGGTTCTCGCCCCGTCCGCGATTGCGGCCCACAGGGCGGCCTCCAGTCTTGGAGTCCCTTACGGGACGATTCACCGGTACGCCTCGATAACGTGGGAAGACGAAGACCTCGGCGCTCCGGACAACGGTGTCGAGACTGTTCATGCGGACACGGCCAGGGCCGATCTGGTCTTGGTGGACGAGGTGTTCATGCTGGATTGTTACACCCTGTCGAGGCTGCTCCAATGCCTGAAGACGGGGGTTCATGTCGCCTTCTTCGGGGACGACGCGCAGCTTCCGGCGATGGGCCCGAGCGGTTTCGCTCATCAGATGGCTCGGATAGGACTAAAAGGATTGCCCGTGGTGCGCCTTGAGAGGAACTACAGGTCCAACTCGGCTGTCTACAGGGCCGCCGCCGCTCTAAGGACGAGCGGAACGCTTTCCGAAACAGACGTGTTAACGGTGGAGACGCCCTGTATTTCGGACGGCGTGTTCGTGTTCGAGGGGAAGCGCTCGGACGGCGTGACGGGGGCGGCGAAGGCGTTATTTGCTCATGGAGTATCGTGGGAGGACGCCATGTTCCTTGCCGCGACCCGGGGGATGCCCGTGGCCGGCGTAATGGGGACCATCGAGCTGAACCGGAGGCTGAGGAACGAGTTCAATAAAACCGGTGTTCCGGTGGGAGATACGGGGCTCCGGGTAGGCGACCCGCTGGTGACCACCGAGAACGACTACGCTGAGGTCAAGCGCCGCATGCGGCCGAGGCGGCATCCTGGGAGAACCGTGGACGTGTGGAACGGGCTGCGCGGGAGGGTGGTCTCCTGGAACGAACCGGACGGAACGGCCGAGATCGAGCTCGATTTCGGGGATAAGAGGCTCGTTCTTCCGTACTACCTGGAAGAGCTGATGTTCTGGACCGAGCCTGCCTACGCGATGACCGTACACAAGGCCCAGGGGGGCCAGGCGGACTACGTGGTGGTCTCCGGCCCGGAGAAGATGAACGGGAACATGCTCTACACGGCGATGACTCGGGCGAGGAAGGGCTGCCTGTTGATCGGCCCAAGAAAAGAGTGGGAAGCCGCCGCGAAGAGGGTGTCCCAACCCCCTAAGAGCAAGTTCGCCTACAGGTATCAATCTCTCTTGGCGAAGGTGGATCGCGCGCGTGAACCCGCGGATGAAGGGCGCTTATTCAAGGCGACGGTGGCCTGACGGCTCTCGCGAGGCCGAAGCGTCCACGCATAACGCGGCACGTTCGCGGGGCACCGAACTCCCAGCCTGACTCCAGACGATGGGATTAAAACATCATGCTACGTCCGCTCTTATCATCCGGCAACAGTTCCAACGATCTAACCCCAGACGATGGGATTAAAACAGACGAGCCGTGCGGTCATTGAGTCCAAAATGTGGTCGCAACGATCTAACCCCAGACGATGGGATTAAGACTCCACCAGTAGGCAGAAATCGGCGGGTGAAGTGAGTGGTTGCAACGATGTAAGCCCAGACGATGGGATGAACATCAGGCCCAATCAAGAAAGGAGAATGGAGAAAAGTGAATTCGACTAAGAGCGTAGTGTACCTCAAGGCTGTGGGAAAGGCGAGGGCGTTGGCCCCGATAGCCCACAGCGCCCCTCCAGTGAAGGGGAAGAAAAACAACATCCTGTATTTTCGGCGGTTGCCCGTTGTCTATACGACAACGACCGAGACCGGCGAGACGACACCGGACGTCGTTATTGTGCCGGTCATTTCGGGTAACTCGATACGGGGAATCGGGCGGGAATTGCTCTTCAACCAGACGATAAAGGCCCTGGACCTCGACCGGAACTTCTCGAGCATAGGGTTGCCGGAGTCCCAGAGCGTGTACGTCGCGTTCCTGCTTGCCAAAGGCGGGCACGCGCCAGAGAAGTGCAAGCCAATCAACGCGAAGATCGGTGTGTACACTAAGATAAGGAAGGCCATTCCCATGCTCTCCCTGCTCGGGGGCGTGTACATGGGCCACCACTTTGAATCGGGACTTTTGTGCGGCTTCATGTACCCGGTCCTGCGGGAGACCGTCAAGGCCGGACTGATTCCGTGGTTGGCCGAGGACAAGGCATTCGAGTATGAGAGCGCCGAGGAAATCTTGAACTGCCGCAGCAGCAATGCCGAGGTCACCGCTCAATTCGATGTCGTCTCCATCCAGAGGTTTGCGAAGACCAACAACAAGCACTATGACGAGATCGAGGATCTTGTCTCCGAAGACCGGAAGGCCGCGGCTTCACCGTCTGAGGACAAGGATACGGAGACCCGTAAAGACTCGCCGCTTTCCATATTCGGCGTTGAAGTGTTGCCGCCCGGTATTGAACTCGCTCACAGCGTTGGGCTGCAAACGGAGCCCGATGATGTCGGATGCGTCCTGGCTTACAAGGCGTACCTTGCGTTGCTCGCGGAGCGCGCTCACGTCGGGGGAATGGGGGCCAGGGGGTTTGGCTCTGTAGCTCTCCGGTATTCGATAGAAGACGGAGGCAACACGGAGGAACTCGGTCCCCAGCATGTCGGCGACTACGTTGCGTACTGCGCGGACCACAGGGATGAGATTATTGACGCCCTGAAGAGCATCCCCGGAGCGTTCCAGCACACGTTCGCGTCGAAGGAGCCGAAGGAAAAGAACGGCGGGGATCGCAAGCGGGCCGGCGGCAAAGCGTCTCACGATGCGGACGATGCCGGCGAAGACACAGTGTCTTGAAGGCTGGGGGTGTGCGCGAAATGGAGACTGATAGGACGGCGAGCCAGATAGTGTTTGCCGCGATGGGGGAAAAGGATGTCCTGATCGAGGGCCGCTGCTATGTCTGTGGCGGCCCCCTGAGAGTCTCGGCGGGCAATCCGCGGCCCGCCAGCACCGGGGATTTGTCCAGTGCCTGGACCGACACGAATCTGGTGGCGGACAGGTCGTCGGGGAGTATCTGCGCCGGCTGCCGGGAGCTGATCTCGGACGACTCGGTGTTGTATAAGAAGATCCCGGGAGCGAAGAGCGACAAGAAACCGCGTGGCCGCCAGGTGTTGTCTTGCTACGCGGAAGGCGCGAGGGTTTGCATGATAGGGCCATCTGGCCGCGTTGAGATGTCCTGGCCCGAGTTCCACGAGAGGATTGTGCTCCGCCGGGATTTTGAAACGCCCTGCCTGCTGGTCGTAAACGGCAACATCCATAAGCACGCCTTCATTCGTGCCCTCCCGATGGTCACGCGAACGAAAAGTAGGGTGGGTCTCCTGCTCTTCGAGGCTGGCGACCTTTTCTTTGGGAGCAAAGAGACCGCGTTTGTGTGGTTTGATCCCGAGGAAATGGCCCGCATGGTTGAAGGGTGTTGCGCCGCTGGACGCCTGTGTTCGCGGCCCACCAAGAGGGGCCCGGTGTTCGCCTGCATCCTGAAGACGCTTTCCCAATGTCGGGAAACGCCCCTGGATGCGTTGCCGGTTGAGCTTCGCCTGGCCGCCAGAATGGCGGCCGACCTGTTGACCCGAAGCGCGCCCGCTCGGGCCGCTTCTTGAGGAGGGATGTCTTTAATGGAAGCGCTAAGAGTCCGGTTTCGCCTGGCGAGCCCGCTTGCGTTCTGGCCCCAGAAGGCGCCGTCCCCCCTCATGCTGGACGGGATTCTCGGATACGTTGCGATGCGTCTTGAGGGTAGGGCGAAGACGCCCGCTGAGATAGTCGCTCCCATCGTACCGGACCTGCCCCTTGAACGTCTGGGGAATTCCGGCGAGACCCAGTACTATGCCGCGAGCGCCGCGTTCGTTCCTGAAACCGCCCAGCGGTACGCCGACGCGATAGTGAGGTCCGGCACCTGGGCGAAGACGATGCGTTACGCGGGATTCAACATGCTGCACAACACCAACAATACATGGACCCGCTCGTACTGCGAGGCGTTGGATCTGCTCGCGGCGAAATACGTGGACTTCTATTGCCGTGGCGACGGAACTAGGATAATCCGCCTGGTTTCCGCGTTCACGGACATGGGGCTAGGGCTTGGCTCCAAGCGCCACATTGGTTACGGGCGCGTGAGGGGGGTATCCGTTGACCCAGCGGCTGAGGACCTCAGCGTCTGGCGGCCGGACGGCTTCCCGTCGCGGCCCGTGCCTGTCGCCGGGATCGAGCCGAAGGACCTGCCGGTGGCGGTGACGGGTTTCCGTCCCCCGTACTGGCATGCGGACTCCCAGGCCCTCTGCTATGTGCCTCCGGAAAGCCAGTGGACGGGGTTTTCACTGGAGCGGGCCGCTCGAGACTTCGGAGCGTTCCTGGCGGACTACAAGCCCGAGGAATCAAAGAACGAGGGGAAAAGGAGGAAAAAGACGGCGTGAGACTACTGCTGTACGTTGAGCCTGGGGCTCGGCGTTTGGGACCGGAATATAGACATCACTTGACGGCCGCGCTCCTGGAGAAAATCTCACAAGGGGATCCAGTGAAACGCGGGGAGGCTCACGCGGGGGAACTGAGGCTCCGGCGCAAGGTGTTTCGCCCGTTCATTCACTCGGGTTGGCTGAACGGTAATGCGGAGAAGGACGGGAG